>DATAAL010000641.1:0-10634 GCA_036260145.1 Longimicrobiaceae bacterium
GTGGTGGCCGACTTCATCGGCGGGGCGGCGGAGCGGCTGGTGCTGCGGGCGGCGGAGGGGAACGAGGTGGTGCTGGTGGAGGGGCAGGGATCACTGGTGCACCCGGGGTACTCGGGGGTGACGCTGGGGCTGCTGCACGGCTCCATGCCGGACGCCATGGTTCTCTGCCATCAGCAGTCGCGGCGGTGCCCGTACAACCGCTACAACGTGTACCACTGGATGACGCTTCCCACGGTGCAGGAGATGATCCGGATCAACGAGGCGGCCATCGCGCCGCTGCGGTCCGACTCGAAGGTCATCGGGATCTGCCTGAACACCTGGGACCTGTCGGACGAGGAGGCACGGGCGGCGGTCGAGCGGACGCAGCAGGAGACCGGGCTCCCCACGACGGACCCGGTGCGGTTCGACCCGGCGCCGGTGGTGGAGGCGATCCTGGCGGGGGCGGAGCGGAAGCGTTCGGGTCAGGCGGTGGAGAGCGGCGTTTCCTGAGCCCATCTGCCCGGGCCGCTCCAGAGCCCCGGGAACGGCCCCTCACCCGGCGCTGCGCGCCACCCTCTCCCACGAGGGGAGAGGGTTGAAAAATATCCAGGCGCGGAAAGCAGTTGCATGAGGGATGACGGCCCGAAGGGGCGAGACGGTATGGACCGGGTACATTGTCGACACAATAGACCGGGAGGATGGCTGACACGGTAGCTTACCCGCTCGCCCAAACCAGGGGGAGCCATGCCGTGGAGCGAGACCAACCCGATGAACGAGCGTCTGAAGTTCGTAGCCCTGGCGCAGGAAGGCCTCTACAGTATGACCGAGCTGTGTGCGCGCTTCGGCATTAGCCGAGACACCGGTTACAAGATCCGGCGCCGCTACGAAGCCGAGGGCATCGAGGGACTCACGGATCGCAGCCGCGCGCCGAAGCACTGTCCACACCGGATCCCGGAACCCCTCCAGGCCCTACTGCTGGACCTCCGCAGAGAGCACCCGAAGTGGGGCCCACGCACTCTTCTGGCCTACCTGCGCAGGCACCACCCCGACTTGGTTCTTCCGGCGCCCAGCACCGTCGGGGACCTCTTCCGTCGGGCAGGACTGGTCCAGCCTCGTCCGCACCAGCGCACCTGGACGCACCCGGGACGGGCCCAGACCCAGGTCCACGCACCGAATCAGCTCTGGACCACGGACTTCAAGGGCCAGTTCCGCACCCGAGACGCGCAGCTTTGCTATCCGCTGACCATTGCGGATGCACACACCCGCTTCGTGCTGGCTGTCGACGGACTGAGCTCGACTGCACACAGCGGAGCTCGGGCGGTCTTCGAGCGGGTCTTCCGTACCTATGGGCTGCCCCAGGCCATCCGCAGTGACAACGGAGGCCCCTTCGCCACGAAGGCCGTTTCCGGACTCTCGCAGCTGAGCGTGTGGTGGACGCAGTTGGGTATCCAGCACCAGCGCATCGAGCCCGGGCACCCGGAGCAGAACGGCTCCCATGAGCGAATGCATCGCACGCTCAAGGAAGCCACCCAGTGGCCGCCGGCCGCGGACGGACCGGAGCAGCAGGCGCGCTTCGATCACTTCCGAGCGGAGTTCAATGACGAACGGCCGCACCAGGCCCTGGGCATGCAGACGCCGGGTTCGCTCTACGGGGCTTCCGAGAGAGAGATGCCCGAGCGCATCCCGGCTCCGGAGTACCCCGGGCATTGCGAGATCCGGCAGGTCCGAGGCAACGGGATTCTCTACTTCCGGGACCGGACGATCTTCCTGAGCGAGTTGCTGATCGGCCAGCAGGTAGCGCTGGAAGAGATCGCCGACGGGGTGTGGTCGATCTACTTCTACGGCCTCCTCCTGGCGCGGTTGGATGAGCGGACCTTCGAGATCTCCGGCTGACGCCGGATCCCCCCGGGCGCTGCCCGGAAGTGTCAGGCATCAACCCGGTCGGTTGTGTCAGGAATCATCCCGGTTGCACAGACCCGGGGGCAGTTTCCCGGGGCTCGACTCCGTTACGCACGGTGGTATCGTGCGTTACGGAGCCGCAGCCCGACCCCCGCGCAGCGGGGGGCACGCCCGCACCAGCAGTTCAAGCTGTCATCACACCGCCGCCCCCACCTCCTGCTTGATCTCCGCGATCAGCGCGCTCAGCGACGCCTTCGCGTCCCCGAAGAGCATGTAGTTGTTCTCCCGGTAGAACAGGTCGTTCTCGATCCCCGCGAAGCCGCTCGCCATGGAGCGCTTCATCACCACCGACCGCCGCGCGGTGTCCGCCCGGATGATCGGCATCCCGTAGATGGGAGATCCCGGCTCGTCGAGCGCCGCGGGGTTGACGATGTCGTTGGCCCCGATTACCAGCGCCACGTCGGCCTGCGCGGTGTAGGCGTTGGCCTCCTCCACGTCGGTGATCATCCGGTCGTACGGCACGTTGGCCTCCGCCAGCAGGACGTTCATGTGCCCCGGCATCCGCCCCGCCACCGGGTGGATGGCGTAGCGCACCTCGCCCCCGTTCCGCTCGATCAGTTCGGCCAGCTCGCGCACCTGGTGCTGCGCCTGCGCCACCGCCATCCCGTAGCCGGGGATCACCACTACCCGCTGCGCATAGGCGAGCTGGATGGCGAGGTCCTCCGCGGCGATCTGCCTCGCCGTCAGCCCCTCCGCGCTGCGGGCCGCGCCGCCCGTGCTCGCGCCGAAGGCGCCGAAGAGCACGTTGATGAGCGAGCGGTTCATCGCCCTGCACATGATCTGGCTCAGGATGATCCCCGAGGAGCCGACCAGCGCGCCCGAGATGACGAGCACGGAGTTGCCGATGACGAACCCCGTCATCGCGGCGGCGATCCCGGAGTAGGAGTTCAGGAGCGAGATCACCACCGGCATGTCGGCACCGCCGATGGGGATCACCAGGAGCACGCCCAGCAGCAGCGAGACGGCGACGACGGCGTAGAAGGGCCAGAGGATGGGGTCCGGCGTGGCGAGCTGGTACACGCTGAGACCGACCACGGACAGAAAGAGCAGGGCGTTGACTCCCTTCTGGCCGGGGAAGGTGAGGGGGCGCCCCGGCATCACCTCCTGCAGCTTGGCCCAGGCGACCAGGCTCCCCGAGAAGGTGACGGCGCCGATGAGGATCGCCAGCTGGATGCTCACCCCCGTGTCGACCGGCACCTGCTCCCCGAGCAGCTCCGCGCGCAGGAACTCCCCACCGCCCACCAGCAGCGAGGCCGCGCCGCCCAGGCCGTTGAGCAGCGCCACCATCTGCGGCATGGCGGTCATCCGGACCGAGCGGGCCATCCATACGCCCAGAGCGGTGCCGACCACCATTCCGGCGAGGATCACGCCGTAGGAGACGATGGCACGGTCGAAGAGGGTGACCACGACCGCAAGCAGCATCCCGACGCCCGAGATGAGGTTCCCCCTGCGGGCGGTCGCCGGGCTGGAGAGCCGCTTCAGTCCGATGATGAAGAGCGAGGCGGCGACCAGGTAGAGGAGCGCCTCCAGGCCGGACGGGATCACTTCTCACGCTCCTTCCGGAACATCTGCAGCATGCGGTGGGTGACCATGTACCCGCCGGCCACGTTCATCATCGCGAAGACGATGGCGAGGAACCCGAGCACGGTGGAGATCCAGCCGTGGCCGCCCCCGGCGAGCACCAGCGCCCCCACGACGGTGATGCCGCTGACGGCGTTCGCCCCCGACATGAGCGGTGTGTGCAGGGTGGGCGGCACCCGCTGGATCAGCTCGTACCCCAGGAAGGTGGCGAGCGTGAAGATGACGATCCCGACGATGAGGCCTCCGGTCATGGAGCTTCCCGGGCGAAGGGTGAGGGGGTGGCGTCAGCGGGAGACGGATGCCTCGGTTTCCACGCGCATCGCGGCCACGATCTCGTCGTCCCGGTTCAGGTGCAGCTCCCCGTCGCGGATCAGGTGCTGCAGCAGGGTAAGCACGTTGCGGCTGAACATCTGGCTGGCGTGCAGCGGCACGGTGGCGGCCAGGTTGGTGGGACCCAGGATGGTGACCCCGTGGGCCTGCACCGTCTCCCCGGGGCGGGTGAGGGTGCAGTTCCCCCCGTTCTCCGCGGCCACGTCCACGATCACCGAGCCCGGGCGCATCCCGGCCACCATCTCCTCGGTGATGAGTCGCGGGGCGGGCCGGCCGGGGACCTGGGCGGTGCTGATCACCAGGTCCATGTCGCGGACGTGCCGCGCCAGCGCCGCCCGTGTCCGCTCCTGCTCGTCCTCGCTCTGGGCGCGGGCGTACCCGCCGCTCGCCTCGGCCGCGGCGGACACCGCTTCCGCGGCGACGAAGGTGGCGCCGAGGCTCTTCACCTGCTCCGCGGCGGCGGGGCGGATGTCGAAGGCGGAGACCACGGCGCCCAGGCGGCGCGCGGTGGCGATGGCCTGCAGCCCCGCCACGCCCGCGCCGATCACGAACGCCTTGGCCGGGGAGATGCTCCCCGCCGCGGTGGTGAGCATGGGGAGGAACTTGTCGAGCGCGCCCGCTCCCAGGAGCACGGCCTTGTAGCCCGCCACGGTGGCCTGCGAGGATAGGACGTCCATGGACTGCGCGCGGGTGATGCGCGGCACCCGCTCCAGCGCCAGGCAGGTGATCCCGCGCTCCCCGAGCCGCCGGAGGAGCTCCTCGGCGGGGCCGGGCTGCAGCAGGGAGACCAGGGTGCACCCCCCGGGGAGGATCTCCGCCTCGGACGGATCCGGGCGCCGCACCCGCACCACCACGTCCGCGTCGGCGCAGGCGGCGGCGGCATCCTCCGCGAGCACGGCTCCCGCGGCCTCATAGACATCATCCGGGAGGCGGGCGCCGAGACCCGCGCCCCGCTCCACCCGCACCGTAGTCCCAGAGCGAGTCAGCTTCGCCACGCTCTCGGGGACCAGCGCCACGCGTGTCTCTCCCTCCAGCGTGTCCTTGAGCAGGGCGACCGTCGGCATGGTCTCCTTTTGTTGTCGTTGGAATGATGGGGGTGGGATGGATCCAGGATATTATGCGGACGGCAGCCGCGGGGCACCAGAACCTCGTCCGGGAACGGCGAATGCCCGGCACGGGCAGGAGGGCACCGTGGTCCCAATGCGAAGGGCCGCCTCCGTGGGGAGACGGCCCCGGTGCGGCCACCCACGGCGTCCTACCAGCTGATCGTGCCCTTCTTGCTGGTGTCCACCTGCTCGGTGTCGCCGGTGCCGAAGAGGAACTTCTCGGTGTTCTCGGTCAGGAACTGCTTGGCCTCGGGGTCGCGGACATTGAGGCCGTAGTGGTTGATCAGCATGGTCTGCTGGCGGAGCCACTCGCTCCAGCACACCTGGCAGATCCGCGTGTGGATGCGCTGCCCCAGCTCGTTGTTGAAGGGAGCATAGGGGACGGCCGCTCGGGTCTGGCCACAGCGCGCGCACTGTATGTCGGGCATGGCTTTTCCTCGGATTTTCGGGAAGACCACCGCTCCTTTTCGTGGTGCAACGTTCGTTCCGAATATACCCTGACCGCCTACCCCCGTCCAACCGTGCCCCGGAGTCTGCAATGCCCGACCCGCTCCCCATCCGCCTCTCCGACGAGGGGAGGACCGCCACCTGGAACCCCGCCCTCACCCGCGCCTCGCAGGTGGTGCTGCGCGTGCGCCGCGCCACCGGGGAGACGGAGGAGCGCCGCTCCGTGAACAGCGGACGGGCCCGGGTCCGGGAGGGGGAGAGGATCGAGGCGGTGGTCCCGGCGGAGTAGCCGCCGACTACCGCCCCACCACGGCGTGGTACGCCCGCCGCGAGATCTCGCCCGCCACCTGGCGCGCCAGCTCCCGGTTCCGGAAGCCGCGCGTCAGCACCACCAGCACGTAGGGCCGGCGCCCCTCGGGGAGGACAATGGCCGCGTCGTGGTCGATCCCGGTGATCCACCCGGTCTTGTTCGCCACCCGCACCCCCTGGGGGAGCCCCGACGGGATCATCTCCCGGAACTCCTGCCGACCCAGGATCTCCAGCATCTCCTCCGTGGCCCTCGGCGAGGCCCCCCGCCCCGAGGCGATCCCCCCCATCACCCGCATCATCCCGTACGCCGTGGTGGTGTTGTTCATCCCGGCGCGGAAGGCGGGTCCGTCCTCCACCCCGCGCAGCACCCGGGTCTCCGAGGCGCCCAGCCGCTCCAGTGTCGCGGCGATCCGCGGCGGCTCCGCGAAGGCGATCAGGAGGTTGGTGGCCAGGTTGCTGGAGCGGGTGATCATCCGGTCGATCAGGCCGCGGATGGGCATCCGCTCGCCCAGGTGGCGGTAGATCTCCTGGTCGCTGTCGTCCGCGGGGGAGAGGGTGTAGGTGCTCCCGTCGGCGATGCTGCGGAACTCGTTGCGCACCGGGATGGAGTCCTCCAGCGACAGCTCCCCCGCCTCCGCGCGCCGGAACAGCTCCAGCATCACCGGCACCTTCATGGTGCTGGCCGCGTGCATCGGCGTGTGCGCGTTCACCAGCAGGGAGTCGCCCGTCTCCAGGTCCCGGAGCGCGACGGACACTTCCAGCGTGTCCCCGGGAAGCTCCTCCACCAGCCGCCGGACCTCGGCGTCCAGCCCGGCGAAGCGCGGGGAAACCCCGGGCGGAGCCGGCGCCACAGCCGGGGTCGCCGCGGGAACGCACCCGGCCAGGACGAGGACGAGCGGAAGGGCGAAGTACTTCATCGAGCGGGGCCAGCCCAGACAGGGGTTGGAGAAATGAAACCGCACCGGCGAACGATCCGGTTCGCCGGTGCGGTTGTCAACAGGGATGCGAGCGCGAAACGGCGAGACTCCACGGCAGTATCGTGGGGGCACATCCGAACCCTTCGTGTCCACTCCGTCCACTTACGGAATCACTGACCCTTGACCGTCAACGCCTGGTTGCTGACGGTCAGCGTCCCGTTGGTCACCGTCAACACCCCGTTCGTCGTGACGCTCCCGCTCGCGGAGGTGCTCCCGGTGACCAGCAGGTTGGGAATGGTTCCCCGGAGCGTCCGCGACGAGCCGCTCATCTCGACCGTCCCGTTGCTGACCGTGCCCCCGGACACGTCCGCGTCGCCGGTGACGACGAGCCGGAAGCCGCCGAGGCTCAGCGTCGCCCCGGACGAGGTCATCACCAGGCGCAGGATGGTCTTGCCGGCATCGGTGACCTGCGGCTGCGTCCCGCCCGCGTTGATGACGATGGTGTCGGAGGCGGTAGGGGTTCCCCTGGGGCTCCAGCTCCCCGCCGTGCTCCAGTCGCTCCCCGCCAGCCCGGTCCAGGTGCGCTGGACGCCGCCCGACTGGAAGGTGACCTGCGCGTTGTCGGTGATCGCGGAGCCATTCAGCGTTCCCGTCACCGTGGCGGTCCCGTTGGTCCCGGTGTGGGTCAGGTCTGCGGTGTAGGTGCCGTTCCCGTTGTCGGTCACCGTGCTCAGCGTACCCAGGGTGGTGCTCAGCGCTACCGTGGCCCCGCCCGTGTTGACGTTGTTCCCGTTGGCGTCCTTGAGCTGGACGGTGACGGTGGTAATGCTCCCGCTGGTGAGCGCCGGGTTGGCGGTGGTGATCTCCGTCGTCGCGGCGGAGGGTGGACCGGTCGTGCCCGTGGCGGTGAAGGTCGCGGAGAGGCTCCCCGCCGTGGCGCTGAGGGTGTTCGGCCCCGGGGTGGTACCCAGCGTCCAGCTCCCCACCGTTGCCAGCCCGGTGGCGTCCGTCGTCTGCGTCTCCCCGGTGACGCTCCCGCCGCCGCCGGTGACGGCGAAGGTGACGCTGACCCCCGGCACGCCGTTGCCGTTGGCGTCGGTGATCCGCACCGCCGGCGGAGGAGTGACCGCGCTCCCCGCGGCGAGCGTCGCCCCGTCGCCCGCCGTCTTGGCGATGTTAGCTGCCGCTCCGACCTGGGTCTGGATGTTCCCGCTGGTGCCGCTGACGGTGCCGTCGCTGGCGGTGACCGTGTGCGTCACCCCGGAAGTGGTGCTCGTGGTGAAGACCACCGTCGCCACGCCGCTCCCGTTCGTGGTGCTGGTCGGCGAGGCGAAGGAGCCGCCGCCGGTGCTGCTCCAGGTGACGGTCCGCCCGGCGGCCGGGACCGCGTTGTCGTGGGCGTCGGCGAGCTGCGCGGTGATGGTGACGGTGCCCCCCGCCGTCACCGTCGCGGCGCTGGACGTGACAAGGTACTTCGTCGCGGTCCCCGGCACGAAGTTCACCGTGGCCGTGCTGGTAAGCGCCGTCCCGTTCAGGGTCCCGCTGATGGTGGCGCTCCCCGTCGTGGTAGGTGCCGTCAGCGTGGCCGTGTAGGTGCCGTTGCCGTGGTCCGTCACCGACGAGAGGGTGCCGCCGGTGGTGCTGAGCGCCACGGTCCCGCCGCTGGCGCTCAGGTTGTTCCCGTACTGGTCCTTGAGCTGGACGGTGATGGTGGTCGTCGCCGTCCCGTTAGCCGTGATCGATCCGGAGGCCGCCGTCACTGTAGTGGTGGTCGTGGAGACGGCCGCCGGGGTGGTCGTCACCGTGTAGGTCAGCGGCGAGCCGCTCAGCCCCGCCGAGGTGGCCGTCGCGGTCTGTGTCCCCGCGGCCGTGCCGAACGTCCAGGTGACGGATGCGATGCCACTCGCGTCGGTGTTGCTGGTGGCAGAGCTCATGGAGCCCCCGCCGGACGCCGCCGCCCAGGACACGGTGTGGCCCTGCACTGCGTTGCCGTGGGCGTCCACCACCTTCGCTTCCAGGGTACGCGTCGTCGCCACGGTGGCGCTGCCACCGTCGCCCGACTGGATGCTGATGGTGGCCGCCGCGCCCGCGGTACCCGTCGCGCTGAAGCTGGTGCTGAGCGAGCCGGCCGTGGCAGTCAGCGTGTTGCTGCCGGCGGTCGTCGCCAGCGTCCAGCTGCCCACCGTGGCCACGCCCGAGGCGTTGGTCGTCGCCGGGCTGCCCGTCACGCTGCCGTTGCCAGATGCCACCGAGAAGGTGACGCTCACGCCCGAGACCGGGTTGCCATGCGTGTCCGTGATCGTCACTGACGGAGGCGTGGAAACCGCGGTGCCTACCGTGGCGGTCTGCCCGTCGCCCGCCGCCTTGCTGATGTTCGCTGCCGCGCCCGCCGTGCCCGTAGCGCTGAAGCTGGTGCTCAGCGCACCGGCCGAAGCCGTCAGCGTGTTGGCGCCTGCGGTGGTCGCCAGGGTCCAGCTGCCCACTGTGGCCATGCCCGAGGCATTCGTCGTCGCCGGGCTGCCGGTCACGCTGCCGTTGCCCGAGGTTGCGAAGGTGACGCTCACGCCCGCCACCGGGTTGCCATGGGTGTCCGTGATCGTCACTGACGGAGGTGTGGAGACCGCGGTGCCCGCCGTGGCGGTCTGCCCGTCGCCCGCCGACTTCGCGATGTTCGCCGCCGCGCCTGCCGTGCCCGTGGCGCTGAAGCTGGTGTTCAGCGCACCGGCCGAAGCCGTCAGCGTGTTGGCGCCCGCGGTGTTGCCCAGCGTCCAGCTGCCCGCCGTCGCCACGCCCGAGGCGTTGGTCGTCTGGGTCCCGCCCGTGACGCTGCCGCCGCCAGATGCCACCGAGAAGGTTACGCTCACGCCCGAGACCGGGTTGCCGTGCGTGTCCGTGATCGTCACCGCAGGTGCCGTGGAGACTGCAGTGCCCACCGTGGCGGTCTGCCCGTCACCCGCCGACTTGCTGATGTTCGCCGCCGCGCCCGCCGTGCCCGTGGCGCTGAAGGTCACGCTCAGCGAGCCCGCCGTGGCCGTCAGCGTGTTGGCGCCCGCGGTGTTGCCCAACGTCCAGCTGCCCGCCGTCGCCACGCCCGAGGCGTTGGTGGTTTGCGAGGCACCGGTGACGCTGCCGCCGCCAGATGCCACCGAGAAGGTGACGCTCACGCCCGCCACTGGGTTGCCGTGCGTGTCCGTGATCGTCACTGACGGAGGCGTGGAGACTGCAGTGCCCACCGTGGCGCTCTGTCCGTCGCCCGCCGACTTCGCGATGTTCGCCGCCGCGCCCGCCGTGCCCGTAGCGCTGAAGGTCACGCTCAGCGAGCCCGCCGTGGCCGTCAGCGTGTTGGCGCCCGCGGTATTGCCCAGCGTCCAACTGCCCACCGTCGCTACGCCCAAGGCGTTGGTCGTCGCCGGGCTGCCAGTGATGCTGCCGTTGCCCGAGGCGGAGAACGTGACGCTCACCCCTGCCACCGGGTTGCCGTGCGTATCCGTGATCGTCACCGCAGGCGCCGTGGAGACTGCGGTGCCCGCCGTGGCAGTCTGCCCGTCACCCGCCGTCTTGCTGATGTTCGCCGCTGCGCCCGCCGTGATGTCGAAGCCGCTGCTCGTGGCGCCGGTAAGGCTCCCCGAGCCGGCAGTGAGGGTGTAGCCGGTGCCCGCCTTGTCGATGCTCAGGTTGCTGAACGTCGCCACTCCACTCACCGCCGCCACCGCCGCCGTCCCCGCCAGCGTCCCGCCCGAGGGGTTGTTCCCGATCGTCAGCGTCACGTTGTCCGTGGCACTGGTCACCGTGTTGCCGTGCGCGTCCTGGATCACCACCTGGATCGCCGGCGTGATCGCGGCACCCGCCGTCGCGTTTGACGGCTGCACGCTGAAGGCGAGCCTCGCCGCCCCCGCAGCAGTCGTCAAACGCGACGGCGGGTGCCGCGATCACGCCGGCGATCCAGGTGGTGATCCAGGACGCGCACGGCAACACGGTGACCAGTGCCACGGACAACGTGACGCTG
>DATAAL010000642.1:0-13824 GCA_036260145.1 Longimicrobiaceae bacterium
AGCGGGCCAGCGGCGGGATGAGCCGCCGGATCCCGTAGCCGATGAAGAGGAGGACGCCGGCAAAGGCGAGGGTGTGGATCAGGTCCAGCTTGAGCATGGCGGGGCCGGGGAGGGAGGAGAAAGGGAGTCGCACTCGAACGCCTTATGATACGCGGCGCGCGGCGGCGCGAAAGGGGCCGCGGCGGCGGGCTACGGCGGCGATCGATCATGCGGGGGCACGGGCGCGCAGCACCGGCTCCAGCGTCCGCCATACGGTGGCCGCCACGCGCCGGTGCCCCGCCTCGTTGGGGTGGATCCCGTCGGGGAGGTTGAGCGCCGGGACCCCGCCGACCCCCTCCAGGAGGAAGGGGACCAGGGGGAGACCGTTCTCCCGCGCCAGCCCGGGGTAGAGGGCCCCGAACTCCTCGCCGTACTCCCGCCCCAGGTTGGGCATCGCCAGCATCCCCACCAGGACGATCTGCGCGTTCGGGCGCTCGCGCCGCACCCGGTCGATGATACGTTGCAGGTTGGCGCGGATGGAGTCCACCGGAACGCCGTTGAGCATGTCGTTGGCCCCGGTCTCCAGCACCAGCACGTCGAAGGGCTGCCGGAGGAGCCACTCCAGGCGGCGCAGCGCCCCGGCCGAGGTCTCGCCGCTGGAGCCGGCGTTGACTACCCGGAAGGGGAGCCCCGCGGAGTCGATCCGGGCCTGGATCAGGGCGGGGTAGGCGTCCGCCGGGTCGATCCCCGGTCCCGCGGTGAGGCTGGTCCCCAGGAAGAGGACGGTCGGCGGGGCCGGAGCCCCCGCGGCATCCTCCGCCGCGGGAGGAGTGTCGGCGGGGGCGGAGTTGCCTTCCTCCCCGGCACACCCGATCATCAATGCGACTCCCGGCAGCGCGAGACCACGGACCCAGCGGCGGATGCTCATCGTACAGGATCTCCACAAGTCGTACCGGAGCGGCGGACAATCGCTCGCCGTGCTCCGTGATGTCAGCTTCTCGATCGCCCCCGGGGAGTTCGTGGCCGTCGTGGGCCCCTCCGGGAGCGGGAAGACCACGCTGCTCGGGCTGATGGCCGGGCTGGACCACCCCACCCGGGGGACGGTGCGCCTGGACGGGACCGACCTGGCGTCACTCACCGAGGACGGGCGGGCCCGCCTGCGCCGGGAGCGGATCGGCTTCGTCTTCCAGTCGTTCCAGCTCATCCCCACCCTGACCGCGCGGGAGAACGTGCAGGTCCCGCTGGAGCTGGGGGGGCGCGACGGCTCCGGAGCGCGCGCGGACGAGCTCCTGGTCCGGGTGGGGCTCGGCGACCGCGGGCACCACTACCCCGCGCAGCTCTCCGGCGGGGAGCAGCAGCGGGTGGCCGTCGCCCGGGCCTTCGTCCACTCTCCGGGTATTCTGTTCGCCGACGAGCCCACTGGCAACCTCGATGCCGCCACCGGGCACCGGATCGTGGAGCTGCTCACCGAGCTGAACCGGGAGCTGGGCACCACGCTGGTGCTGGTGACGCACGACCCCGACCTGGCGTCGCGCGCGGGACGGACCATCCGCCTGGCCGACGGACGGGTAGTCTCGGACGAGGCGAACCCCCGGTGAGCGCCTTTCCGAAGCTCGCGGCGCTGGCGTGGCGCGAGAGCCGCTTCGCGCGGCGCCGCCTCTTCCTCTTCCTCTCCTCCATCTCGCTGGGGGTGGCGGCGCTGGTGGCGACGCAGTCGTTTGCCGCCAGCCTGGCCGCCGGGGTGCGTGACCAGGCGCGCGTCCTCCTGGGGGCGGACGCGGCGCTCAGCAGCAACCGCCGCTTCGGGCCGCGCGCGGAGGCGCTCCTGGACTCGCTGCGCCGCGCGGGGACGCCGACCGCGCGGGTGACCTCCTTCGCCTCCATGGCGCTGGCCCCGCGGACCGGGGGGACGCGGCTGGCGCAGGTGCGCGCGGTAGAGGGCCCCTTCCCCTTCTACGGGGAGATCGAGACGGAGCCGGCCGGGCGCTGGAGGGAGCTGGCCCGGGGGCGGAACGTCCTGGTGGACCCGGCGCTGCTGGTGGCGCTCGGCGCCCGGGTGGGGGACTCGGTGAAGCTGGGGGAGGCCCACTTCCGGCTCCTGGGGACGCTGCGCAAGGTGCCGGGGGAGGCGGGGATCTCCACCTCCTTCGCTCCGCGGGCGTACATCCCCGCCCGCCACCTCCCCGAGACGGGGCTCCTCCGCTTCGGGAGCCGGGTGGAGTACGAGGCGTTCCTGCGCCTCCCCGCCCCCGGGGCGGCGGAGCGCCTGGCTGGGGGGTACCGGGAGCGGCTGCGCGCGGAGCGGGTGGGGATCCGCACCGCCCAGCGCCAGCAGGAGCGCCTCAGCGACGCCCTGGGGCGGCTGGGGCGCTACCTGGGGCTGATCGGCACCTTCGCCCTGCTCCTGGGGGGGATCGGGGTGGCGAGCGCCATGGCGGCGTACATGGCGGAGAAGCGGGAGAGCATCGCCACGCTGCGCTGCCTGGGCGCCACGGCGCCGCAGGTGGTGACGATCTACCTCCTCCAGGCGGGGGTGATGGGGATCGCCGGGGCGGCGCTGGGAGCGGCGGCCGGGGTGGCGGTGCAGTGGGTCCTCCCGCGGCTGATGCGGGGGCTCCTCCCGGTGGAGGTGGAGGTGGGGGTGGACCCCGCCTCGGTGCTCACCGGGGTCGGGGTGGGGGCGTGGGTGGCGGTGGCCTTCGCCCTCCTCCCCCTGCTGGCGACGCGGCGGGTCTCCCCGCTGGAGACGCTGCGCCGCCGGGTGGTCATGGAGCCGGAGCCTGCCCCGCGCGACCCCTGGACCTGGGGGGCGCGGCTCCTGCTGGCGGGGAGCGTGGTGCTCCTGGTGGTGCTGCAGGCGGGGGAGCTGCGGCTGGGGCTGGGGTTCGCGGGGGGGATCGCGGCCACGCTGGCGGGGCTCGGCGCGGCGGCCTGGGGCACGGTGCGGGGGGTGCGGCGGCTGCGCGCGGGGGGGCTCCCCTACCCGCTGCGGCAGGGGGTGGCCAACCTGTACCGGCCGGGGAACCAGACGCGCACGGTGGTGCTGGCGCTGGGGTTCGGGGTATTCCTGCTGGCGGTGCTGTACCTGATGCAGGACAACCTCCTCCGCCCGCTCCGCCCCGGCGCGGAAGGTGCACGCGCCAACCTGGTGTTCTTCGACGTGCAGGAGGACCAGGAGGCCGGGGTGCGGGCGACGCTCGACGCGGGCGGGGTCCGGGTGCTCCAGCGCGCGCCGATCGTCCCCATGCGGGTGGCGGCCATCAACGGGCGGAGCGTGGCCCGGATGCCGCGCCCGGAGGAGCAGCGCCCGGAGGGGGAGGACGCAGGCCCGCGCGACGGCGACGAGGGGCCGGGGGGCGCGGAGGGGTGGGCGGTGCGGCGGGAGTACCGCTCCACCTACCGCGACACCCTGGTGCGCTCCGAGAAGCTTCTGGAGGGGCGGTGGTGGGGGGCGGGGGAGCGGCGCCCGGCGGGAGCCCCGGCGCCGGTGTCGCTGGAGCGCGGGATCGCCGAGGACCTGGGAGTGAAGGTGGGGGACCGGATCACCTGGGACGTGCAGGGGGTGCAGATCCCCACCCGGGTGGCCTCCCTGCGCGAGGTGGACTGGGCGCGCTTCGAGCCCAACTTCTTCGCCGTCTTCCCCTCCGATGCGCTGGCGGGCGCCCCGCAGACCTGGGTGCTGCTGGCCGAGGCGGCGACCGCGGCGGAGCGCGCCGGGATCCAGCGCGACGTGGTGCGCCGCTACCCCAACGTGGCGGCGCTGGACCTGACCGAGGTGCAGGCGGCGCTGGACGACGTGCTGGGCCGGGTCTCGCTGGTGATCCGCTTCCTGGCGGGGTTCAGCATCGCCACGGGGTTCGTGGTGCTCCTGGGGGCGGTGTCGGTGAGCCGCCTGCAGCGCATCCGGGAAAGCGTGCTGCTCCGTACCCTGGGAGCCACGCGCGGGCAGATCGGCTCCATCCTCCTAGTGGAGTACGCGCTGCTGGGGCTGCTGGCCGCGGGGGTGGGGTGCGGGCTGGCGGTGGCGGCGGGGTGGGCGCTGTCGAGGTGGGTCTTCGAGCTGAACGACTACGCGGTGCCGCTGCTCAGCCTGTTGGGGCTGGGGGCGGCCATCGCGCTCCTGGCGATGGGGGTGGGGTGGTGGGGGAGCCGGGAGACCTTCCGGCGCACCCCGCTGGAGGCGCTGCGGGGGGATTGATACCAACTGCGACTGATCAGACGACGTAACCGCTGAAGGTGCCCATACGGCCTATTCGGCCTTCAGCCAACATACGTCAACGCTTCAAACGCGTTCGGGAGTGTGTACTTGACGCACAGCAGCAGAAGACTACTTACGCTGTTGGTTGCGACGCCACATTGCCTCCAGGAGGAGATCAACGGATAAGAGGATAAGCCCTAGGTAAAACAGCCGGTCCCGCTCGACATCCGTTTGAGCATAATAGCGGTTCCAGAAGCCTATCAAGAACACGACGCATAAAATCCCCGCTTGCAAGACAAGGAGCTGCCTGCTAGACCAGTCCTTTATCGGCTTCATGGTTCCCCCACCTCCCTAAGCCACTTCGGCACCGGCACCCCGGCCGCCTTGCTGATCCTCTCCAGCGCCTCCACCAGCTCGCGCCGCGCGTCTGCCTGTCGCTCCTCCGGGACGTGCCGGAGCATCAACGAGAGCGCGGCCCGCACCGTCTCTACATCTACGTCCCCACCCCCGGCCGCGTCATAGCGTAGGAACCACTCCACCAGCTTCCGAGTCGTGGACGGGCGGGGCTCCGTCCCTTCCATGATGGACAGGAGCGCGGGGTGGGTGATTCCCACGTCCCGCGCCACAGGACGCAAGCCGGTCCGCTCCACCGCATCGGCCAGCGCGCGGCGGATCGCTCCCATCGGCACAAACGGCCGGTCAGGCATTGACGGCCCGCCGGTCACGTCTTATCGTGTGGTAAGTTTGGTAATTAATGGCAGGATTACACGGGAAGAACGTAGACGCTGGCGCACCCGGGAGCAAGGGGGACCGATGGACGACACGGAAAGAGCGGAGATCCGCCAGGCGCTCCGGCTGGCGGTGGCGGAGCACGGCTTGCGCGCCGTGGCCCGACAGATCGGGATGAGCCCCACCACCTTGGGGAAGTTGTTGGAGGGAAGCCGTCCGCACCCGCAGACGTGGGAACGACTCCGGAAGTGGTACACTGCCGCCACGCCAGAGTTGAAGCGGGTAGGAACCGTATATGTCGGCCACCTTCCGGGCCAGCGGCCTTCTAACCACCCGGACTCGTGGCGGGAGCCTCATTCCTCTCTGCTGGGCAGCCTCCACGGGTGCGAGGTCCTCCACGTAAACCTCCACCTCACCGGTCCTGATGTCGACTGAGCTATTCACGCGCAGCCCGAGGGCGTGTATCTGCTGCATGGCGCTGACCTGCCGCTGTGCCAGTTCCGCGAGAGTGGCTTCCGCGGTCTGCGCGGCCACGATGTCGGCGAGATTTCTCCCCTGCAGATGGCGAGCGAGCGTCTCCGGGCCATTGCGGGTAAACTTTGCGACGGCACGAAATGCTGGTGTGTGCTCGATGTACAATCCGGCGAACGTTTCCCGCTCCTGCGTCTCAAGCGACTCCTGTCCTGTGGCCTTCCGATCTCCTTTTGAAGTCGGAGTCTGCATACGGCCTCCTCTATGCTCACTCCGAAATCCGTGGCATAGGACTGTGCGTCCTCCAACGGCGCGTCCTCCTGCGCGTTCGCGCCGAACGGGGCTGCAGTAAACAGCAGGAGGGTAACCGAGAAGAGCGCCGCTTTCATGCTTGTGTCTCCCTTACTTCGTGATCTCGACGATCGTGCTTGCCAGGTAGTACGGCCCGGGACAGGTCTCAGGGAGCGGTGAGCGCAACTCGGCTTCGAAGCGCTCGGGGTTCCTGTCTCCCCCCCCAAGGACCAAGCTGTCTCCAACGGCTGCAGACAGACCGCTGCGGTGGTCGAACACACCGACCCGGCCCCCGTCCGTCCGGAGCTCGAAGTTCGGTGCCCAGATCACCAGACGGCTGCCGGCGGAGGTCTGGACCCTCAGACACCCGTTGGACAGGAGGAGGACCCCGCGCCGATCCGCCACAGGGTACGCACGTTCCCGATCGGTGAGCTGCGGGAAGTGGATCTGTTGAGGAGCGGCGGCTTCCTGGCCGACAGAGGGGGACGGAGGCTGCCTTGCTACACACCCTGAGAGGCAGGCCAACAGGATCACCGTCGTCTTGAGCTTTCCATGCACCAAGGTATTTCTCATCCGAAGCGGAGCATGCATCGGGTTTGTCGATATGACAGGAATTGGACTCAGCTCGACTTTAGCCATTCACGCCGCGTAGGCGAGTACGTGCGTCAACCGCTCCAAGAGGGCGCGAGGGATTTTCAACGTCTCACCTCTGCCCTCGGACATGGAGAAACCCTCGTGGCGCCAGATCTCGCGCCGCACGGCAGCGAGGGCGTCGCTGAAGGTCGGGACGGGCTTTTCATACCACGCCGCCTGGCGCACGGGTAGCACTCTTTGGAGGTGCAACTGCTTAGCCATGAGGGCCACCAGAGAGAAGAGGCCGAGCAGGCACGGCGTGGTGCGTGCGATCGCCAGGTCCGACCACTGGCGCTGTGTCTCCACGCCCAGGTGCGCCCGGAGAGGGGAGGTAGCCCACACGATCATTGTAAGACGACCCGCTCCTGCGGTATTCATATCCTGTCGGCTCTCCTCTCCAGGTCCCCCGAACAGGAGCAGCAAGATGCGCATCGCCTCCCTTGCCGGGCTCTCCACGGTGCTGCTGGCCGCCTGCACGGAACAGTCTCCGACGCCGCTGGCTCCCGAGGATGCTCCGCGCCCCGCGATCGCCCCGGCGGGTCCCCAGATCCTGATCCACGAGGTGATGGCGGACCCCAGCGTGGTCGCCGACGACACCGGCGAGTGGTTCGAGGTCCACAACCAGGGCTCCACCTCGGTGGACCTGAACGGATGGCAGATCCGCTCGGCCAACGACGTGGGGCACACCATCGGGAACTCGGTGACCGTGCCCGCGGGGGGCTACGTCACCCTGGGCCGGAGCGCCACCGGCAACGGCGGGATCACGCACCGGTACGTCTACGGCACCTCCGTGACGCTCGCCAACGCCACCGACTGGCTGGTGCTCCGCAACGCCTCCGGCGCCATGGTGGACTCGGTCGCCTGGGGGACGGCCATGCCCACCGGGTCCTCGCGCGGGGTGAAGAACCCCTCCTCCGACAACACCCGGGTGACGGGCGGCAACAACTGGACGACCCAGACCTCCACCTTCGGCTCGGGCGACCGGGGGACGCCGGGCGCCCGGAACAACGGCCAGGTCGCCGACCTCTGGGTGAAGGTGCTGGACGTCGGGCAGGGGGACGCCATGTACGTCCAGAACGGGACCAGCAGGATCTTTATCGACGGCGGTCCCGACTCGGTGCGGTTCGGCGCGCACCTGGACGCGCTGGCGCTCAACAACAGCACCATCGACGTGGTGGTCCTCTCGCACCAGCACTACGACCACCACGCCGGGCTGCGGGAGCTGTTCCGCGCCTCGCGCAACATCACGGTGCGCTACGTCTTCGAGAACAAGGACGCCTACACCAACGCCGCGCTCGCGCAGCTCCGCGACTCGATCAACGCGCGCGTGGCGAGGGGCACCCTGATCTACCGGGACACGGACGACCCCTGCGCCAACGGCTCCGCCCTCTGCACCATCTCGCTGAACGGGGGCGGAAAGCTCCACGTCATGCGCCCGAACCCCGCCGGCAGCACCCCGAACAACCGCTCCACCGCCATCAAGGTCGTGGGTCCGGACTCGGCGAGCTTCACCCTCTGGGCGGCGGGAGACGCGGAGCACGAGGAGATCGGCTGGTTCGACACCGGAGCCAACTACGACGGCTTCCCGGGGATGAAGGTGAACGTGCTGAAGGCGAACCACCACGGGAGCTGCAACGGGGTGACGAGCCGCTACGTGGGGCTGACCAGCCCCGACTGGGCGACCTTCTCGGTGGCCAGCCCCAACGACTACGGCCACGTGCACACCCAGACGAAGGACCTCTTCACGAGCTACGGAAAGCCCTGGTACCGCACGGATCAGAACGGCACCATCACCTTCCGGAGCACGGGGCTGTCGGGAGCGGGCTACACCGTCTCCATGGAGAAGGGATCGCGCAACGCCGCGGGGACCTCGGACCGGGCCTCCAGCCAGACGGCATGCAATCCGCTGCCGTAGGGGGGACGGAGCCGGCGCGACCGCGCGCCGTCACGGCCAGGAGCAGGAGAGCGGGTGAGCGGAGCGGGAGGATCGGCATGGATGCAGCTCTACCTCGGGTCTGCCGCGGATACACAGGGAACCAGCATGAAGCAACCCCGCCCAGACGGCAATCATTCCGGGTCGGGCTCGGGTCTCCGGAGGCCGGGCCTCCCGGAGTCGTCCATGGACCGCAGGGAGTTCCTGGCCCGGGGTGGCGGGCTCGTCCTGGGTGCCTCGCTGGCGGGGTGCGCCGGACCGCGGCTCGCCGAGGGGGAGCCCCACGCGGGCGGGTCCGGCGGACCCGCCGCGGCGCCGGGTGGCGTCGGCGCGCTGACGCTCTTCCTGGCCGGAGACGTGATGACCGGGCGCGGGATCGACCAGGTGCTTCCCCACTCGGTGGACCCGCGGCTGCACGAGCCCCACGTCCTGGACGCGCGGACGTACGTCGCCCTGGCCGAGCGGGCGAACGGGCCGATCCCCGACCGGGCCCACTACGGCTACCCGTGGGGTGAAGCGCTCGGCGAGCTGCGGCGGGTGCGTCCCCACGCGCGCATCGTCAACCTGGAGACGGCCGTCACCACCAGCGACGACTGGTGGAGGGGCAAGGCGATCCACTACCGGATGCACCCGGGCAACGTCCCCGTGCTGACCGCAGCGGGCCTCGACGTGTGCGTGCTGGGGAACAACCACGTGATGGACTGGGGCGGCGCCGGGCTCCGGGAAACGCTGCGTACCCTCCGGAGGGCGGGGCTCCGCACGCCCGGCGCGGGGGAGGACCGGGAGGAGGCGGAGGCGCCCGCCGCGGTCGGAACCTCGGCCGGACGGCTCCTGGTCTTCTCTTACGGCTCCCCCACCGCGGGGGTGCCCCCCGGGTGGAGGGCGGGCGAGGGGGAGCCGGGCGTGAACTTTCTCCCCGAGCTCGGTGCCGGAGGGGCGCGGGAGGTGATCGAGCACGTCCGGGCGCACCGCCGCGAGGGAGACCGGGTGGTGGTCTCCATCCACTGGGGCGGGAACTGGGGGTACGAGGTGCCGCCGCCACAGCGGGACTTCGCGCACCGCCTGGTGGACGCGGGCGCGGCGGACGTGGTCCACGGGCACTCCTCGCACCACCCCAAGGGGATCGAGGTGTACCGCGGCCGCCTGATCCTCTACGGGGCCGGCGATTTCCTCAACGACTACGAGGGGATCGAGGGGCACGAGACGTTCCGGGGGGACCTCACCCTGATGTACTTCCCTACCCTCGACCGCTCGGGCGCGCTGGTCTCCCTGGAGATGGCGCCGATGCGGATCCGCCGCTTCCGCCTGCAGCGCGCCTCGCGGGAGGAGGCGCGCTGGCTGCAGACGATGCTGGATCGGGAGAGCCGCCGGTTCGGCGCGCGGGTGGAGGCCACGCCCACCGGACGGCTGGCGCTCCACCGGGAGTGACGATGCGCGGGGTGCTGCCCCTCGTAGTCGCCTCTCGCAGCCCGCACCCCGGCCGTGCGGTCCGGACCTGGGCCGCGCGCAACCCAACCCCTGTCCAGCCAGCGAGATGAGCCACCACTACTACGGCGGGATCGACTTCTCCGGGGCAAAGGAGCCCCTCTCCAACCTGTGGACCGCCGTGGGGCACGAGCGGGACGGGAAGCTCCACGTGGTGGCGCTCTGCCCCCACCCCTTCCGCGCGGACCTGGGGAGCTACGTGGCGGGTGGTTGGCGCCGGCAGGCGGGAGCGGACGAGGAGGCGCCGGTCCTGTGGGGGGCGGACTTCCCCTTCGGGATCCCCCGGGACGCCGCCGCGGTGCTGGGGCGCGGCGGGGAGGCGCCCGGGTGGCGGGAGGTGCTCGCCTGGGTGGCCGACCGCCCCGCCGACGAGGTGCGGGCGGCGTTCCCCGAGCACCAGAGGGCGCTCCGGGAGACCGACACCGGAGGGGCGATGGCCCCCTTCGACCTGCGGCTGTACAGGCAGACGGCGGAGGGGCTGCGCTGGCTGCACGAGCTGCGGGAAGCCGCCGAGGTATCGGTCCTCCCGCAGGCGCCCGACCCCGGCGCCCGGACCACCCTGATCGAGGTCTACCCCTCCGTCACCATCACCGACCTGGGGATCCGCTGCCGGCGGGTCCCCTCCCGCCCCGGCGAGGTCCGCGCCCGCCCGGCCGCTCTCCGGCCGTACCTGACCTTCGCACACCCGTCGCTGGAGGCCATCGCCGTAACCCTGGAGGACGCCTGGGACGCGACGATCGCCGCCCTCACGGCCTTCCTGGCGCGCCAAGACCTGGACCAGCCGCACCGTCTCAACCCGCAGCTCCGCGCAACGCTGGAGCTGGAGGGGTGGATCTACCGCGCCCCGGACGCCCTCGCATAGGCCCCAGCCGGTAGAACAGCAGTAAGAAGCCCCTCCCCCGCACGCAGGGGAGGGGTCGGGGGTGGGGCCGTTGTTTCGTGCGTTACGGAGCCGCAGCCCGGCCCCCGCGCCAGCGGGGGACACGCCCGAGTCCGCTTTTACCGTGTCGTAATACCGATCAGACCGCAGCCTTCTGAGCCACCTCCACCCGCAGGTCCTTGCGCAGGATCTTCCCGACCGGCGTCTTGGGGAGCTCGGCGCGGAACTCGATCTGCTTCGGCACCTTGTAGGAGGCCAGCGACTCGCGGCAGTGCCGGACCAGCTCCTCCTCCGTCAGCCCCTCGTCCTTGCGGACCACGAACGCCTTGACCGCCTCCCCCGTCCTCTCGTCGGGCACCCCGATCACCCCCACCTCCTGCACCCCGGGGTGCCGGGCCAGGCACTCCTCCACCTCGTTGGGATACACGTTGAAGCCGCTGACCAGGATCATGTCCTTCTTGCGGTCCACGATGCGGAAGTACCCGTCCTCGTCCATCACCGCCACATCCCCTGTCCGCAGCCACCCGTCCACGATCACCTTGGCCGTCTCGTCCGGGCGCTGCCAGTAGCCGAGCATCACCTGCGGCCCCCGGGTCGCCAGCTCCCCGGGCTCCCCCACAGGGACGGGGCTCCCGTTCTCGTCCACGCACTGCACCTCCGTGGAGGGGACCGGGATCCCGATGGTCCCGTCCTTGACCATCCCACCCATGGGGTTGAAGGTCACCACCGGGGACGCCTCGGTGAGCCCGTACCCCTCCACCACCGGGGTCCCCGTCGCCTCGTGCCAGCGCTTCGCCACCGAGCTGTGCAGCGCCATCCCGCCCGCCACCGAGGCCCGGAGGTGCTTCGGCGGGTTCTTCCGGAACCACTCCTCGTTCAGCATGGCGTTGAAGAGGGTGTTCACCCCGGTGAACCAGGTGACCTCGTACTTCTCCCACGCCTTCTTCAGGTTGCTGGGCGGCCGGGGGGAGGGGATCAGGATGTTGCGCCCGCCCGGCTGGTAGAAGCCCAGGAAGTTGACGGTGAAGGCGAAGATGTGGTACAGCGGGAGCGCGGTCATCACCGTTTCGCGGCCTTCCTGCAGCCGGGGGCCCGCCATCTCCAGCATCTGCGCCGTGTTGGCCAGCAGGTTCCGGTGCGAGAGCATGGCGCCCTTGGAGACGCCGGTGGTCCCCCCGGTGTACTGGAGCACCGCCACCGTGTCCAGCTCCACCCCCTCCACATACGACGCGAAGTCCGCCCCCGCGGCGATCTGCTCCCTCCCCGCCGCCAGCGCTTCCTGGAAGGGGGTATGCGGCACCGTGATCGGCGGGAGCTGCTTCTTTACGTACTTCAGCACCGTCTGGATGATCGCCGCCGAGATGGCGGGGAAGAACTCGGTGATCTTCACCGTCACCACCGTCTCCACGGGCGCCCTGGGGAGCACCGCCGGGAGCCGGTCCGCGAACATGTCGATGATCACCAGGACGCGGGCGCCCGCGTCCGAGAACTGGTGGACCATCTCGGGCGGGGTGTAGAGCGGGTTGGTGTTCACCAGCACGCACCCCGCCTTGAGAATCCCAAACGCCACCACCGGATACGCCAGGCAGTTCGGCATCTGCACCGCCACCCGGTCCCCCGGCTGCAGCCCCAGCTTCCCGCGCAGGTAGGCCGCGAACTCGTCGGAGAGGCGGTCCACCTGGGAGTACTTCAGCGACCCCTCCATTCCGTTCGGCATGCACTGCGTGAAGGCCACGGCGGACGCGTACCGGGCCGACGACTGGCGCGCCATGTCGGCCAGGTGCCTGTAGGGGATCGGGGGGATCTCGGGGCGGGTGCCCTCGGCGTAGTGCGAGACCCACGGACGGTCGCTCATCCTGCCCTCCTCCGGTTCGGGCTCCCCCGGCGCGGCGCGGGAGAACGGTGGGACGTGACCAGCCTGTCAGTGGAAAGGCGAAACGGGGATCTTCGACAATCATAGAGTGGGGCGCCGCGTCCGGGAAGCCCCACCGTCCACGCGAAAGGGGAGGCGCCGCGGCGCCTCCCCCTGCATGCTCACTCCCTGGCGGCGGCCGGCGCGTCCGTGGCGCGCGCCGGGGCCCGCTGGTCCGTGGGCCGCGTCCGGTCGTCCGCCGAGGGGGGCACCCCCGCGGAGGCGAGCGCCTGCGACACCGGGTCCGCGACCGTGGCGCCGCCGCCGTCCACCAGCTTCCCGAACACCTGCGGGAGCTCCACCCCGCCGATCTCCTGCACCACCTGCATCATCGGCGGCAGGGTGCGGGCGATGTTCTGCAGGAAGCCCGAGGTGGCGCCGCTGCCGCCCCCCGCGCCGTCCCACACCACCACCTTGTCGAACTTGATGTTGGAGATCGCCAGGGCCGCCGTCTCCGCCAGGTTGTCGAGGTGCTCCAGCATCAGGAGCTGGAAGGCCTCCTTGGACCCGCCGCAGGCGTCCACGATCTGCCTGAGGCCCTCGGCCTTCTTGGCCAGCATCTCGTACTGGCCGCGGGCCTCCGCCTCCAGCCGGGCGTAGGTGGCCGCCGCCTCGGCCTGCGCCTCCAGCTTGCGCTTCTCCGCCTCGGCCTCGGCCTCCACGATGGTCCGGGCCTTCTCCGCCTTGGCCGGGGCCTCGAGCGCGGCGCGGCGCTCCGCTTCCACGCGCTCCGCCTCCGCGAGCGCGGCACGGGCCATGGCGCGGTTCTGCGCCTCCTGCACCGCCGCCTCCGCCTCCCGCCTGCGGGTCTCGGCCAGCTGGTAGGCCTCGGCCTGCTTCACCTGGAGCTCCGCCTGCGTGGCGGCCACGGTGGCCTGCGCCTGCGCCTCGCCCTGGATGGCCCGGGCGTCGGCGTTGGCCACCGCGATCCGCTTGATCTGCTCGGCCTCCTTCACCTGCATCTCCCGCTGGAAGGCCGCGGTCTCCTCGCCGATCTTCTGTTCCTTCTCCAGCTCCGCCACGCGCACCGCCTGCTCCCGCTGCGCCTCGCGGATCCCGATCTCCCGCGCCTTGTGGGCGTTGGCCACCTGCACCGTCTTCTCGCGCTCCGCCTCGGCAACCCGCACCTCGCCCAGCTTCTCCTGCTCGGCGACTTCGCCTCGCGCCTTCTGCACCGCCTCGGCCGCCGCCTTGCGCCCGATGGCCTCGATGTACCCCGACTCGTCGTTGATGTCGGTGATGTTCACGTTCAGCAGCACCAGCCCCACCTTCTTCAGCTCCGGCTCCAGCGAGGTCTGGATGTTGTGCAGGAA
>DATAAL010000643.1:0-4252 GCA_036260145.1 Longimicrobiaceae bacterium
CACCCGCCGGACCCCCGACAGCTCCTGCGCCCCCCGCTCCCGCGCGGCGGAGACGATCTGCCGCATCAGCGCCGGCACGGCGTGCACCGCGCTCGCCCCGCGCAGCGCCTCCAGCACCGCCGGGACCTCCCGCGCCTGCTCCTTCCCCAGCAGGTGCACCGTGCACCCGCTCGCCAGCGGCACCAGCACCTCGAACGCCCAGATGTCGAACGAGAAGCTCGCCAGCGCCAGCACCTCCTCTCCCGCGGCGGGTCCGATGCTCTCCCGCACGCTGCAGACGAAGTTCGCCAGCTGCGCATGCTCGACCACCACCCCCTTCGGCGCGCCCGTCGACCCCGAGGTGTAGATCACGTACGCCGCGCTCCGCCCCTCCACCTCCTCCCCGCGCCACCCATCCGCCCCGCCGCCGGGCGCCTCCCCCACCTGCTCCAGGCAGAGCACCTCGCCCCCCACGCCCGCCAGCCGCTCCCGCAGCCCTTCCTGCGTCAGCAGCACCGCGCAGCGCGCGTCCTCCACCAGGTACGCCAGCCGCGCCTGCGGGTACCCCGGGTCCAGCGGCACGTACACCCCCCCCGCCTTCAGCACCCCCAGCACCCCCACCACCATCTCCACCCCCCGCTCCACGCAGATCCCCACCCGCACCTCCGGGCCCACGCCCCGCCCCCGTAGCTGCCCCGCCAGCGCCTCCGCCCGCCGCTCCAGCTCCGCGTAGCTGAGCGCCGCCCCTCCCGAGCGCACCGCCACCGCCTCCGGCGTGCGCGCCGCCTTCTCCGCGATCAGCCCCTGCACCGGCATCCACGGGTACGCCGCGGCCGTGGCGTTACACGCCTCCAGCACCTGCGCCCGCTCCTCCGCCCCCAGCAGCGACACCTCCGAGAGCCGCCGCCGCGGCTCCGCCACCATCGTCTCCAGCACCCTCTCCAGGTGCCCCGCCAGGCGCGCGATCGTCGCCGGCTCGAAGAGCGCCGCCCGGTAGCTCAGCGCCCCCGCCAGCTCCTCCCCTCCCTCGAGCACCGTCAGGCTCAGGTCGAACTTCGCCACGCCCTCCCCCGCCCCGAACGGCTCCAGCGCCACCGCGCCCAGCCGCAGCGGCCCCCGCCGGTCCGTCCGCTCCAGGCTGTACGCCACCTGGAAGAGCGGCGCGTGCACCAGGCTGCGCTCCGTGACCAGCTCCTCCACCAGCTTCTCGAAGGGCAGCTCCTGGTGCGCGTACGCCCCCAGCGCCGCCTCCCGCACCCGCCCCACCAGCTCGCTCCACGTGGGGTCGCCTCCCAGCTCCCCCCGCAGCGCCAGCAGATTGACGAAGAAGCCGATCAGCCCCTCCAGCTCCAGGCGCGAGCGGCCCGACACCGGACTGCCCACCACCACGTCGTCCTGCCCCGCGTAGCGCCCCAGCAGCGCCTGCCAGCCGGCCAGCACCACCATGTGCAGCGTCGCCCCCTCGCGCCTCCCCAGCGCCCGCAGCCCCTGCGAGAGCGCCGCCGAAAGCCCGAAGCCCAGGCTGCCACCGCGCGTGCTCCAGCCGGCCAGGCGGGGATGGTCGGTGGGCAGCTCCAGCAGCGGCGGGGCGCCCGCGAGGCGCTCCCTCCAGTACGCCAGCTGCGCCTCCAGCACCGCTCCGCTGAGCCAGCTCCTCTGCCAGGCGGCGTAGTCGGCGTACTGCACCGGCAGCTCGGGGAGGCGCGGCTCCTCGCCGCGGGCGTAGCCCTCGTAGAGCGTGGAGACCTCGCGCACCAGCACGCCGGTGCTCCAGCCGTCGCTGACCACGTGGTGCAGGGTGAAGAGCAGGACGTGCTCCTGCTGCTGCAGGCGCAGGAGGTGGCAGCGCAGGAGCGGCCCCGCGGCGAGGTCGAAGGGGCGCAGCGCCTCGGCCTCGGCGAGCCGCTCGGCCTCGCGCTCGCGTGCCCCGGGAGGGAGGCGCTGCAGGTCGAGGAGCGGGAGGGGCGTGGGGGAGGGAGGGTGGATGAGCTGCAGGGGGGCGCCGTCGCGCTCGGGGAAGACGGTGCGCAGGACCTCGTGGCGGCGGACGAGGGCGAGGAGGCTGCGGTGCAGGGCGGTGGAGTCGAGCGAGCCACGCAGGCGCAGGGCGAAGGGCATGTTGTAGGCGGCGCTGGCGGGCTCGAGGCGGTCGACGATCCAGAGGCGCTGCTGGGCGAAGGAGAGGGGGAGGGGCTCCTGCCGGGGGACGGGAAGGAGGGGCGGAGCCGGGGTGCGGGCACCGTCGAGGAGGAGGAGCTCGATGCGCTGGGCGAGGGCGGCGACGGTGGGGGCTTCGAAGAGCGCCCGCAGCGGTACCTCCACCCCGAACGCCCGACGCGCCCGGGAGATGACCCGGGTCGCCAGCAGGGAGTGCCCGCCCAGCTCGAAGAAGTTCGCGTGCGGACCCACCCGCTCGGCGCGCAGCACGTCCTCCCAGATCCCGCACAGCAGCTCCTCGGTCGCCGTGCTCCGCTCCACGTACTCCATCCCGGGCTCCGCCGCCTCCGGCTCCGGCAGGGCCCGCCTGTCCGTCTTCCCGTTCGCGTTCCGGGGGATCTCGTCCAGCTCCACGAACACCGAGGGCACCATGTAGTCCGGCAGCCGCTCCTGCAGCCACTCCCGCAGCTCCGTGGTCCGGACCCCCGCTCCCTCCTCACCCACCAGGTACGCCACCAGGCGCTGCTGCCCCGGTGCGTCCTCCCGCGCCACCACCACCGCCTCCCGCACCCCCGGGTGCCGTCGCAGCACCGCCTCGATCTCCTCCGGCTCGATGCGGAAGCCCCGCACCTTCACCTGGAGGTCAACCCGTCCCAGGTACTCCAGCTCTCCCGTGGGGAGCCACCGCACCCGGTCTCCCGACCGGTACAGCCGCCCCCCGGCCTCGGGTCCGAACCCATCCGGCACGAACCTCTCCGCCGTCAGCTCCGCGCGTCCCAGGTACCCCCGCGCCACCCCCGCACCCCCCACGTACAGCTCGCCGGGCACCCCCACCGGGACCGGAGCGCCCCGCCCGTCCAGCACGTAGAGCCGCACGTTCGCGATCGCCCGTCCGAGCGTGATCCGCTCCGCCTCCTCCACCCGGGCGGTAGTGGTGTTGACCGTCGCCTCCGTCGGACCGTAGTGGTTCCAGATCACCGCGCCCGGGAATCGCGCCCGTGTTCTCCGCACCAGCTCCGGCGGGACGGCCTCTCCTCCCAGCAGCACGGCGACCAGCCCTCCGGGCTCCGGCCCTTCTCCCGTCTCGATCCGCTCCAGCACCGCGCTCCAGAGCGAGGGTACGCCGCCGAAGCTGACCCGCTCCCGCGTGCACAGCGCCTCCAGGAGTCTCCCCGGGTCGGTTGCCGTCTCCTCCGGGAGCACCCACACCGCTTCGCCCCGCAGCAGCGGCGGGAAGAGCTGGCGCACGTGGGCGTCGAAGGAGAGCCGGCTCACCAGCGGGATAGCGAAGCCCTCCTCCCCCAGGATCTCCCGCTGGAAGAAGTGCAGGTAGTTGGACAGGCTCCCGTGCTCGATCATCACCCCCTTGGGGGTACCCGTGGAGCCGGAGGTATAGACGACGTACGCCAGGTTGCGCGCGCCTACGGCGAGGACCGGCGCCTCGTCCGGCTCGCCGGCGACCGCCTCCCCGTCGTCCAGGCGCAGCACCGCTCCGGCGTACCCCTCCACCTCCCCGGCCGGGCGGCTCCGGGTGAGCAGCACCGGCGCGTGCGCGTCCTCCAGGAGGAGGCGCAGCCGCTCGCCCGGATACGCGGGGTCGAGCGGAAGGTAGGCGCCGCCGGCCTTGAGCACGCCGAGCACGCCGACCACCAGCTCCGCGCTACGCTCCACGCACACGCCGACCGGCACGTCCGGACCGACGCCGCGGCGGCGTAGCGCGTGCGCCACCCGGTTGGATCTGCGCTCCAGTTCCGCGTAGCTCAGCGACCGTCCGCCGAAGAAGACGGCCACCGCGTCGGGGGTGCGGGCCGCCTGCGCGGCGAAGAGCTCGTGGAGACACCCCTGAGGGTACCCGCCAGCGGTGGCATTCCACGCCTCCAGCACCTGCGCCCGCTCCTCCGGGCGGAGGAGGGAGAGCTCGCAGAGCCTGCGCTGCCCACCCGCCGCCATCGCCTCCAGCACCGCCTCCAGGTGCCCCGCCATCCGCTCCGCCGCCCCCCCCTCCACCCGCCTCCGCTCGTACCGCACCTGCACCTCCAGCTCCCCCTGCACCTCCGCCGTCACCACCACCGGATAGTTCGTCTGCTCGATCCCCACCTCCCCCCGCACCCGCAGC
>DATAAL010000644.1:0-11375 GCA_036260145.1 Longimicrobiaceae bacterium
ATATACTTGCAGGCATGCCCGCCGAATCGAATCCCCACCCCGCGCTGATTGATCGAGAGCGAGAGCGCGCTGAGCTGCGCCAGCTTCTTGCTTCGGGAGAGCCGAGGCTCGCCCTCCTCACCGGGAGGCGCCGGATAGGGAAGACATATCTCCTGACCCATGCGTGGGACCCGGAGCCGATGTTCCTGTTTACGGCCTCACGGACTACACCCGAGATCAACCGGCACCAGCTCATCACGGACCTGGCCCGCTGGACCGGGGAGGACCTCCGGCCCGAGGACTATCCGACCTGGCGAACGGTCTTCAACCTCCTCCTGGACCTGCGGGCTCCGGAGCCGCTGGTGGTCGTCCTCGACGAGTTCCAGTACCTCGCCGACAACGAGGCAGGCGTCGCGGCGGTCGCGTCGGAGCTCAATGCAGCCTGGGAACGGAGGCGGTCTCCCCGGCCCTTCCTGCTGGTCCTCTCCGGATCAGCCGTGGGGACAATGGAGGCCCTGGCGAGCGGAGGAGGGCCGCTGTACGGCCGTTTCGCCTGGCAGCACCGCCTGCAGCCGTTCGACTACTGGTATGCGGGAGAGATGGCGCCCTTTGCGGATCTCCGGGAGCGCGCCCTCGCCTACGGTGTGTTGGGGGGGACGCCGCGGTACCTCTCAGCGGTGGATGCGAGCCGCAGCTTCGCCGAGAATGCGACGCGGCTGCTCCTCTCGCAGAGCGGGGAGGTCCGCCTCCTGGTGGAGACCGCGCTGGACCAGGAGGAGGGGCTCCGGGACGTGTCCAAGTACCGCGCCATCCTGCGGGCGGTGGCGGGCGGCTGCACGGAGAGGAACGAGATCGCCCAGCGCGCGGGGCTGCCCAACGACGCGGCGCTTCGCGACAAGCTGGGTCGCCTGATCGAGCTGGGCTACCTGGAGACACGGCAGAACGTGGATGCCAGGCCCAACGAGGCGGTCCGGTACGGGATCGCGGATCCGGCGTTCCGCTTTCACCAGCGCTTCGTGGAGCCGAACACCTCCGTGCTGGAGCGCTACCCCGCGGAGCAGGTCTGGGAGTCCCAGGTCGCTCCGCACGTGGATGCCTACATGGGGCTGGAGTTCGAGCGGGTTGCGACGCAGGCATACGACCGGCGCCGGGCCGCGCTGGACCTCCCCATGGTGCAGGAATGGGGGCGGTGGGAGGGGGTGGATCGGGCGCGCCGGCCGTTGGAAATCGACCTGGTTGCCTCACTGGTGGGGGGCGGCGCGCTCACCGGAGCGGTGAAGTGGGACCGCGATCCCATCCGTGCGAAGGTCCACTGGGACCATCTGGACATGCTGCGGCGAGCGGCGGATGCGGGGCGGCGCTGGGCACACCAGGCGCTCGAGGCGGAATCGCTCCTGCTGTACGTGGCGGCGGGCGGATTCGCCCCTAATTTCCAGACCGCCGCGGAGGCGAGCGGCCACCTGGTGGTATGCTGGAGGCTTGAAGACCTGTACGCTGTCTGAAGCCTCCGTACACGTGAGTTTCCCACCGGCCGACACGAGATAGCTGAGGCCTGGTCATAAATCTCAGGCGGCCTGGAGGAAGCCCTTGAGGCCAACATTCAGCTCCAGGCTATGCTCGGCTCGGTAGAGAGTGCCATCTGGTACACCCAAACTGCCCCGAGCACGAAGTGCTGCGTTTTCATGGGGACGGGCCGGTGCACGTCGAAGATACTCTTGAAGACACTCTTCAGGTTCTCGTTCAGGTTCTCGATCGCTACGCTGCGCAGTCGATGAAAGATCCTGCGCACCTCCACGCCCTCATCCTGATGCGGATACGGCCCGCGCTGGGGCGTCACCAAGATGCGCTCCGACTCACGGCAGACCTCCTCCACGTTGGGCGCGTTGTAGAACGTGTCGCCGAGGAGGAATCGCACCTCTGCGGGCGGATCCGCAATCAACTCCGGAGCGATGAGGTTCTCCGCCGTGTTCGCCGCCGTCAGCCGAGCCGCCCATGGGATCCACACGCGCGCCACCGTGCTGGCCAGGTGGCGCTTCCAGCCGTAGATCCAGCCGTGCCAGCCCGACTTGGTCTAGCCCGCCTGCGTGTCGATGGAGGTGTGCGGCACCTTGCCGGCCTCTGGGTCCTTCTTGTGCCACTCGCCCCCGAGCGAGCGCAAGGCCGTGCTGTCGAGGGCGACCGCCCGCCCGCAGTGGGCCTACGGTCGCAGCAGGTTCACCAGGTGAGCGCCTAGGGTCGCGATCTGGCCAGGCAGGCGCTCGGGCAGACGGCCCAGCCGTCGATCCAAGGTGCGCGGGTGGGAAAGAGGCCACCTTCCGAGAGCAGACCACGCAGTATCTTGGCGGTGGGCTCCTGAAGGACCGAGAGCAGTTCGTGCACCTTGTGCAGGCGCCGCACGATCATGATCAGCAGGGCCTTCAGGGAGAGCTTCTCCGAATAGACCACCTGGACGACCTCGACCGCGGACCGGCGGGGGCGGCTCGGGATTGCGGTCCATAAGCCGAACCAGTTGAATTAGACTAGAAGCACATCTTCGGCTATCATGGGAGTGCCTCCGAGAACAGCGTGCTTCGACACCGCCCATTCTCGAAGGCAAGCCGCGCTGGGCCAGTCCCGGCGTGGCTTTCCATTTATGGACTAGGCCTCGCCTAGATCTGACCGGGCTGCGCGTCTGCGGGCCTGCGGAGCAGCCGAAACGGGTTGATCCCGCGCACATAGGCACCCGGGTACTGGTTCTGGGCTGCGGTCCGTGCCACGCCGAAGTCCGGATGATCGTCCTGCCAGAGTGGGTGGCGCAGGATGAGGACGGTCGGCCTTGGCACATCGCTGACATACGTTTGGAGCCCGTCGAACTCCCCCGCAGGCCGGTACCGAAGCCCCTCCAGCATTCGCACGACAGGCGCGTTCGCTCCGTCGACCAGCGACTGCCACAGCTGTCCGCCCGGGGTTCCAGCACGAAGGTCGGGCATATAGGCGGGGTCCCGGGCCAGGCGTGCCATATCGAGGGCAAGTCGCCAGTCGAGCAGTCCGTGGTAAGGAAGGTTGAAGAAGTCCCGCAGGCAGCGGTTGCACGAGGTGTCGCACTCGCTTGCGTGCTCGGGTCGCAGCCATGCAGAGGCGAGGCTGCGCGGGCGTGCAGAATCCACTTCGGAAAGTAGTTCCCGGAACTGTTCCGGGCGGGCGAGTTCAGCGCAGTAACCTGCCCCATTCTCCAGCTTGTCGGAGAGGAATGCTTGGCCGGCCGGGCGACCGGTGCTCGCGATGGAGCGGAAGCCAGCCTGCAGCTCCTCCGGCTCTACGTCGAGGAGCACGCCGCCGGCCGTACGGAGCCAGAATGCAAGCGAATACCAAGCCGCACGGCCCTCCACGGTCGTCGGCTCGGCATAGACGCCGCGCGGCCACTGTGTGATGCCCATCAGGAGCACGTCCGTGGTTCGGCGTGAAAGCAGCGCAACCCGATGCACCGCGCCCTGGACCGCCACCCGGCCGTCAGCTATTGCGGCATAAGCCCCCGGGCGCGCTTGATCGTGCACCATCGCATGGTGAAAATCGAACCCTCCCGCACCTCCATTATCATTGACCGAGATCACATCTTCGGGCCAGGCCGCCACAGCCGCATTGTCGATCGGCTGAAGAGCGTGCGGTCGCACCCCGATCGACGGACGGGTCGATCGAGGATTCCATTCGAATTGGCCATCGAAATCCTCGGCCTGCAGCGTCGAGAAGAAACCAGTGGGCTCGCGCGCGTCAATGGTGCGAAGGTTCATTTGCCCACAAAGGGGGCATGGACCTCCGATCACTTCTGGGAAAACGCCCTGGCAGTTGGAGCAGAACGTCAGGGGTCGTGGGTTGGGCTCACCCAGACGAGGAACGAGACCTGGCTCCACGATCACGGTCCCGCCCGCGGGCCGGAGCGAGACCACCCCAGCCGCCGTGTGCACAGCCTTGTCCTTCACCAACTCCGAGCCGGGTGCGAAGGAACTGATCGCAAGCTCCAGATCTCGGTCGATCACGCCTTGAGGTGGCCACTCCCGTCCGGTACGCGGCCAGCGGGTGTAGAAGTTCCGGACGCGCGTCGGGAAGCCGAACATGGGAAGAAGTCCGGCATTGGCAAGGCGCTCGCTGAGCGCGTCCTGCACGTAGACGCTGGCCGGTCCCGCGATATCGCCGATCTGCCTCACCAGGTTGTGCTGGATGAAACGGACAATCTCCTCTCGCTCAGCTTCTCCCGCCACGCCAGCCCACCGAGTCTCGGGTGAGAGCGCGAGCGTGACCTCTCGGGCTGCAGCAGCGCCTTCAGCCCCAGAAAGCCAGTGCGCGATTGCCGGCGCGTACGCAGGCCAGTCCGCCGCACGTCCGAACTCGCCGTGGACGTTCTCCCCGCCAGCGCCGCCGATCTGGGGGAGGACGGCAGCGAATGCCTGCCGCAGCACTTCCTTGACCGCAACGCGCCGATAGATCGGCTCACTCCGCATGTCGATGTACGGAGCCGGCGGCGCGTCACCAGTGATACGCTCGGGACGCTGGAAGTAGAAATCATCGTGGCTGCGCCCGCGGCAGAACGTCACTGCCAGCGAGACCCCGCCCGCCCGGCGCCCAGCTCGACCCACGCGCTGCTGGTAGTTAAAGCGGCGCGGCGGCATGTTGGCCATCATCACAGCGTTCAGGCCGCCGATATCGACACCTGCTTCCATGGTGGTCGTCACGCTCAGTACGTCGATTCCACGAACCTGCGAAATCTCGTTCCCTACGAAGATCTCTTGGAACCAGAGCTGGCGCTTGGGCCGTTCCGCCGCGTCCGTCTGGCCAGTCAGCTCCTCGGCGTTCATCCGCAGGAACTGCGCGTTCCCACCCTCGGTCAACTCCACGTAATAGTCGTGCGTGCGCGGAATATCCGAGGGCTGGAGCGCGGTCGGGGTCGGGCACTCCGGACAGATCCCCACGTCGTGGAGGTACAGCGCCTTGCACCGCGGGCAGCGCCGGACGTCTCGCGTGTCCGGGGGCGGCGCCACGAGCGTGAGATAAGTCGGATCGATCGCCATGCCCGCGACCGATGGAATGCCGACCCTGGAGTCCAGCATCTCCTGTCGGACATCCCCTGTCACTACCTGACGCCCATTCAGGTAACGAGTTGTTACGATTCGGAAACCCGTCTCCGTTCCCGCCCAAAAGCGTTTCGCGTATGGGTGGAGGCGCCGCACGCCGAGCTGACGGATCACAGCCTCGACCGAGGAGACGATCTCCTGTGGGGCCCCCAGTGTGGGTGTATAGCTCACCCAGCCCTGACCGAGCCCCTCAAGGGTGCGCGCCATGTGCGGGAACAGCGCGTACATCAGCTCACCCAGCAGCAACGCCTCGAGCTGCGTGGTGTGGTCTCGCTGCGCGGGTGTGGGGTGCGCGATCGGGGTCGGCGGCGCCTGTGTCCAATCGTAGCACCGGTACCAGGGGTGGGTCTCGCGTCCGTCTGGCCCCGTATCACGGTAGCGCAGCGCTCGCCACGAGGAGCCCCCTGGGCAGATTCCCAGCCGCAGGAGGTCGTCACGGATTGTGTCGCGCACGTGGCGGAGAGGCACCGAGGACGGGTAGGAGCGCAGCAGGTCGAGCCAGGCATCCCGGTGCTGCGGAGTTCGCGCCGGTCGGCCCATCGACCACGCCATGGCCTCCCGCGCCACGTACGGGTCGAGTCCAGCCTCGAACTCGTTCGCCAGAGGCTCGTCCTCGGCGCCGGGATCACCTGTGATCGCGGCGACCAGGAGCGGGTTAATCCCAGGCAGGCTCTGGGTCACGCCAACGCTGCCGGCCATCGTCTGGAGGAAGCTGATCAATCCTCCCCAGTAGTTCCGGAAGGCACGAATCAGTGCGTACCGCACCATGTCGCGATAATGGTCCCGCTCGACCCCGGCTGCCAACTTAGCGGCATCTTGGCGGCTGTCCGAGAAGATGACGAGCTTGCGAGAGCGTGGATCGTCGACCTGCATCTCCCGGAATAGCCCATCTGCAAGCACCTGGGTTGCTTTCTGGAACCCTGTCCGATGGTTGCGCAGCGGGGAAGGGAACGTGTCGCGCCGTCCGTAGTTCGAGTCGCAGCGCGGGCACTCCTCCGGCATCGCCGGCTCTGCCTCGGCGCCTGGCCCCGTCGCGTGGTACACCCAGCCGGGCGCCTCTTCGGGCTGCAGCGACGAGGCGCGTAGCCCTGCGGGGCTGCGGAGTTCACCGGTTATACGGTTGAGTGCCGCCTTCACCCACCGCTTGTTGATTCTCGCTCGGCCGCCATCGGGAGAGGCAACGGACCACCCGTTCCCCGCTGGCCTTTCGGGCCAGTCCCGCGACCCGGCCGGCGAAGGCCAGAAAACCGCGTATCCGCCATGTCGGAGCGAGAGGGACACGCGGTCGGGGATCGACTCGAGGTCAGGCTGGTCTGCCGTAAGGAAGGTACGACGCACGCCATCCACCACACGCGAGCAGCGGCTCCCACCTAGGAAGACTTCGCCGCAGACCTCACAAACGATGAGGTCCAGCACCCGCGATCCGCACCCGCAGGAAACCCGGTGGGTCGCGTATAGCGACCCCACAGTCGGATGGTCCTCTGCGGACGCCTCGTGGCGTGCCGTCAGATCCACCGCCCCCCTGTCGCACTCCGGATTGGAGCACGCCCACAGGTTCTGCAGGTGGTGGAAGAACAGGTGACCGCGCAGGGGCTGCTGGGCGCTCTGGTCGGCGCGCCGCGCCATCGTGGCGGCGAAGAGCAGACCCCTGAACGGGTCTGACACTAGTTGATCCGGCTCCCGTCTGCCGGGAAAGATCAGTTCGTCGAGGCGGGTAGCCTTCGCAGGACGCACCGTCCCATCGTCCGAGGCGGCCGCGAACGCGTCGCGAAGCACGGTGGTAATCCTGATCCGCTCGAGTGCGTTGCCGAGGCGGCGCTCCGCCCGCTCATTTGGCTGTGCAGACTGGCCCAGGCGCGCGGCAAGCTCCCCCATCGCCAGTGCTATGCCCTGCGCCGCCTGCGGGGTATCCGCCCTGGGGCTGCCAGCCTGCCAATCGGGCTGGATCGCACGGGCGAACTCCGAGAACGCGTCCTGAAATGGCTGAAGCGTAGTCCGCGCCCCCCGTTCGACCCGCTCGGTCTCGGCCGCGATGAACGAGAAGCCGCTGCGGCCGAAGAACTCGCGCAGGAACCGCTCCCCCGCCTCACCCTCCTCCAGGCTTGCTGTGGTAGTCAGCACCCGAAACCTGGGCGAATCCGGGCTGAGCCCCAGACGGGCCAGCAGGAGGCGGAGGATGTAGGCTACCTCCGTCCCCGCTGTGCCGCGGTATGCGTGGAGTTCGTCGACGATCAGCGTGAACTGGCGCTCCGGATGACCCGGCTCCGCGAGCCACCTGCGGGTTCGCGAGAAGATCGGGTCCTCGATGCTCCGCATCAGCATGATGTTGAGCATCGAGTGATTTGTGATTAGGATGTCGGGCGGCGTCTCCTGCATGTCCCACCGCGACCACATCTCACCGCCGTCCAGACGGGGGAAGTGGAAGCGGAGCGTCCCGTCCCGGTCTCGATCGGGCTGGCGCTCGATCGCACGGATAACCTCGCGGCGCTCGGCCTCCATCTGCCGCAGGATGGCGCGTAGGCGAGCGATGCTCCCATTCGAAATGGGACCGGAGACCGGCGTCTGTCCCGTGTAGCGACCAAAGGTAATGCGGTTGAAGCCGCGCGCCCGGTTCAACCACTGATGCGTCTCGTCCGAGTCCAGCGTCGCGCGCAAGCGGCGCATCTGGTCCTCTACCAGTGCGTTGAGCGGATAGAGAATGAGAGCCCGCACGGCGGGAGGCCGCCGTCCGTGCGTCCACTGGCCCACTCGCTCCCCTGTGGTGTTCACCTCCTCGTCCCACCAACGATGCTCCGCCGGTGCTTGGGGCATCGCTGGCCAATCCTCCGATTCACGCGCCAATTGCGCCAGCAGCGGTAGGAGGAACGACTCGGTCTTTCCCGAGCCCGTCCCGGTCGTCACCACCAGGTCCCGTCCCGCAACCGCGTCGCGGAGGCTCTGCCGCTGGTGCCGGTAGAGCGTCCGCCCGCCCGGGAAGAGGGGCCGCGCCAGGTCAGAGAGACCTGCGTACTCGGGGGGCAGCTCGCGGGTGACCGCCTCCAGCGACGGGCGCCCCCTCTCCGGATAGACCGGGAGGAGCTCGATCAGCGGAGTTTGGCTGAGCACCTCGTTAGACGCGAGCACAGCGTCGCGCTCCATCGCCAGGACGCTCGAGCGGAGTGGGAACGCGCTGCGCAGGTAGAGCCGGTAAAGCCGGTCGAGCCGCTGGTACGAACCTGTCAGATCGTGCATGCGGGGTTCCCTAGGCGCGTGGGGTGAGTCGGCGGAGCACCCGCTCTGCGACGGCCGGCTCAACGGAATCGTAGATGAGCCAACCATTCTCAAGGCGCGGCAGCAATCCTGAGGAGAGAACGAGCGCGCGCTCGTAGATTTCCGGAAGTCGATGTCCTCGCAGGCACGCTACCCGCTTGGAGGCCGCGTCGTACTCGAATGGAACATCGTGCCCCGCACTGGCTAGGAAGCGGAGCCCGTACCACTCGCCGCGTAGCCACTCCCGGGAGTCCCCGTCGTAGTAGGCTACCAGGTGCGGGTGCTCGGGGTCCTGCCGGTCCTCGCGTGTCCGTGGCCAGAGCTCATAGAAGCCCGACTGCCCGTCGAAGGGCGCTGGGATGAATGCCTCACCCTCCAGGCGCCGAACGTCGAACAGCGCTGGGACGACGCCCCTCAGGCGTACCAACGCGCCCTTCCACTCCTCGAACGTGGGTAGCACCGTGGCCAAGCGCGCGGCCGCGTCGGCAATGACCTCAACGCCCTCGAGCAGTTGGATGGACTCGGCGCTGAGCCCAATGAGCCGGATGCAGCAGGGGCCCTGGTCGGGTTGCACGACGCGCATGAGCGTGGAATGCTCCGCGAGATGGGCGAGAAGCGCCTCGTCACGCGCGCCGCAGAGCACGTGAACCCGCTCGGTGTGCGCGACCATTCCGATCAGCGTGGTAGGAGCCGCCGACCAGCGGCGGCCGTCCGCCGACTGCTCTAAATGGCCGAGGAGGCGGAGCGAGCGAATAAACCGGGAGGGGCTGCGGACCCTAATAGCCGCACAGGCGCTTCGGAAGGTGTCCATCGAACCTATGCCGTAGGCTGAGACCCACGCCAGCAGCCGGTCGTATCGCTCATCCGCCAGACGCTCCTCCCCGGGTTCCTCGTCCAGGTGGCCGAATGGATCAACATGCGGACGTCTCTGCAGCTCAGCCGCACGCAAGACGGGCACGTAGCCTTCCACCTGCATGTCCACGGTCATGCGCTGCAGTTCGCTCCGCGAGAGTACCTGTAGGCGGCGTGGATGGCCTGGTTGCCGAAGCGCACCGGAGAGCGCGCTGATCGAGAGCAGCGGATCGAGTTCGCGCGGGGGCTCGCCAGGTGTCTCGCTCTCGATCGCCATGCCGAAGTAGTACTCTCCGCGCGCGCCACGCTCGAAGCAGACGCGCGGGACCCAGCGCCCCAGTTGCTGCCGCTGAATGATCGCGGTAACCTGCTGGAGGAGCTGCGCCGGGAGCGGCCGGCCCGGGATTCGGAAGGCGGCGTACCAGCGTGGCATCAGCCAGGATGCTCCTTGGCCGGAGCACGCGGCATCACGCGCGCGCCGACGACACGTGCAGCATGGAGTTCCGTGGCCACCCCCTCGTCCGGAACGCACCTCGTAAGCGCTTCCCATGCGGCGATCTTGACCAGTCTCCGGGCACGCCAAGCGCCGACCGTCGCCTCCACCCGATAATCCCCTGGACCGGGCCACGGGATCAGTCGCCGAGCTCCGGTGCCAAGCGGTTCCGCCAGGATCTCGCGCTCGTCCTCCGCGCCAACGGCAACAACCCGTAGGTCGACTTCCCCCGCAAAGCCGGAGACCTCAACGGCCGGCCCTGCCTCATCAAGCCACCCAAGCCCGCCTGGGGCGCGTAGCCCCCCGGACAGTCGCAACCCGAGCGGGGTGATCGGGCGCAACGCCTCCTTCAGCTCGGTGTCGCCTACGAATACCTCGCCCCACGCCTCCACCAGCGGCTCACACCGGACGAGTTCCAACCACCCATCTCCGCGTGGCCGCGGGCCATCTGCGTAGCGAAACAATCCTTCTTCACGCAAGATCTCGACGTCCGCCAGCAACGCCTCCTGGAGCAGCAGCACGAAGGGATCGCCTACCCTGGGTACGCCCCACGTTGCGTATGCCCCACTCTCTGGGTCCTCGGGGTCGGGCACCAGGATCCAAAATCGCCGCGCTGGTAGGATGAGCTCCCCCTCCACGCTGCCTCCCCGGATCGATAGACGTGCCCCCGAGGAGAGGAGTTCGCTGGTCACCTCCCCGAACGGCTCGTACCAGCCGGGCCGCTCCTCCCGAAGCGGGTGGGGCCCCTCTGGGGTGTCCACCACGAACCCGCCCCCGCGCGCCTGGCGCGCGGCGCGCGGGTAGAAACAGTAGCAGACCCCACCGCTCCAGGGATCCTCGCTGCGAATGAGGCCCGCCCGCACGCGCAGCCCGCCGACGCTCCCCATGGACTCGGCGCCGCTAGTACGCCAAGACTCGTAGAGCTCGTGCACCGCCTCGCTGACTGCCTCACGGCTCTCGTCGTCACGGCCCAGCAGCTCACGCAGGTGGGCCGAGAGCCCCCCTGCGCTCTGCGAGAGGGCCGCGACGATTGTAGCAGGATCGAAATCCTGCCTCCATTGCCGGAGGGTGAAAATGCGGACCAGGCGATCGGTGTCGGCCGCCCGCAGTAGGGCCTGGGAGATTGGGAAATGGATGTACGTGTGCGGGCCCTCCCCCGCTGAGGCGGTAGGAAGCCAGCCGTTCTTCTGGAGCCAGCGGTTCCAGAGCCGCCAGAGCGGGAGTTCCGCCGCCCACCCGGCCTCCATCCCCGGGGGCCGGCCGGGCCCAGCCGGCATCCCCAGCACCTCGCGCAGACGCACGAAATAGTTGCTTTCGGACACGTCCTCCCCTTCTCGCATTCGGGTCGCGGCGAGCACGGTCGCTGCCAAGAAGGCAAGACACAGCGGCACATCATGCTCCACGTCAATCCGACGGATTAGCTCCGTGTCCACCACCCCTCTCACGGTGACAAAGCCTCGCACTGCGGCGCAGAATGCGTCCTCCGCTTCCGCCGGGGTGAGCGGCTCGGGGAGCGTACGCGCGATCTCGCTGAGGACCGAAGCGTCCACGTGTAGGAACACCGGTCGGCCACGGGCCACACCGGCGGTCAAGTAGTTCCGGAGGGCTAAGTTCCAGGCTTGGTAGCCGTTCATGGGTGGGCCTCCAGCATCAGGCAGGTCGCGTCCGCCACTCCACTGCCTCTCCGCACTCGTCGG
>DATAAL010000645.1:0-7713 GCA_036260145.1 Longimicrobiaceae bacterium
GCTGCGGGTCTCCCTCCGACCAGGATCATAGGGATACAGCGGGAACCGCAGACTGCTAAACGACGAAACGCCCCTCCCCCGCGTGCGGGGTGGAGCCGGGGGTGAGGGGAGAGACCGATGAACCGACCCATCGACCATACACACCCTCGGTGCCCCGGCGCGCGCGCCCTCCGCCTCGCCGCGGGGGCGCTCACCGCCGTGGGTGTCGCCGCGTGCGGCTCCGACGGGGGCGGGGGGACCACCGCGCCCGGGGAGGCGGTGATCCAGATCGCGCTGTCCGGGCTGACCGCGCCCGACCCCGCGCGGGAGGGGACGCTGGAGGTGTGGGTGCTGGACCGCGACGGAAATGCCCGCTCCGCGGGGAGGCTGGCGTCCGGCGCCGTCGCGGCGGAGCTCCGCTCCCCCGTGGCCGACCCGCAGGGGGTCGAGATCACCCTGGAGCCCCCGGGCGACGCCGACGCCGCTCCCTCGCGGGCGCGGCTGCTGCGGGGGGCGTTCCGCTCCGGACGGGCGGAGCTCTCCCTGGCGGGGGCGGTCACCGGGGGGGACCTCCCCCTGCGCGAGCGCCCGGGGCAGTTCACCATGTTCACCCCCAGCGACAACCACCTCAACGGCTACCCCTCCTCGGAGAGCGCGGGGATCTGGCTCTTCAACATGGCCCCCCGGGAGACGGAGCAGAAGGATATGTGGGTGCGGCTGACCCCGCTGCGCGAGGGGTGGGTCTACGAGGGGTGGATGGTGCGGGACATCGACTCCCCCGGGGTGGTCTGGCTCTCCTACGGCAAGTTCCTCCCGGACGGGACCGGGGCCGTGAACCAGCGCGACGACACCGGGTGGGGTCCGTTCTCCGGCGTCGTCGACTACCTCCGGGGCGAGGAGGAGTTTCCCGGGGATGACTGGATCTCCAACCCGCTCGGGCTCGCCATGCCCGGCGGCCTCCCCCTCCCGCTGGACCTGCGCGAGACCGACGCGGCGGGGAACGGGCGCTGGACGCACGTCATCACCATCGAGCCCGCCACCGACCGTGGGGAGCGGCTGACCACCGAGCGCCCCTCCTTCCTGCGTCCCTACCGCGACCCGTTCGGCAACGGCGGACCGGGGGTCCCGAGGAGCATCACCCTCCGGGACCGGGGGCCCACCGGAACCGCGACCCTGCGATGAGCCGCCGACGCCTTGCCGCGGCGCTCGCCCTGCTGCTGGGGCTCACCGCGTGCGACTCCCCCACCGAGCCGGGACTCCGCGCCGACCGGGCGGGGGGCACCTGGCGCACCTGGGTGCTGGAGGGCGGGAGCGCGCTGCGCCCGCCCCCACCCCCGGCGGAGGGCTCCGACGAGGCGCGGCGGGAGCTGGAGGAGATCGTCCGGCTGCAGGCGTCGCTCTCCCCCGCCGCGGAGGCCGAGATCGCCCGCTGGGACGGGCTCCCCACCCGCGCCTGGACCCTGCGGAGCTTCGACCTGCTGGAGTTCTACTGGCCCCTCCTCCCCAGCATCCGCACGGCCACCCCGGTCCGGGCGTCGCGCATCATGGCGCTCCTGCACGTGGCCATGTACGACGCGCTGGTGGCCACCTGGGACGCCAAGTACGCCTACCATCGCCGGGCTCCCTTCGAGGCGGACGGGCGCGTCCGGGCGCGCGTGGCCCGTCCCGGCGTCCCCAGCTACCCCTCGGAGCACGCCGCAGCGGCCGCCGCTGCCGCGGAGGTCCTGGCCTACGCCTTCCCGGGGGAGGACACCGCCGCCTTCCGGGCGGAGGCGCGGCGGGCGGGGGAGTCGCGCATCCTGGCCGGGGTCGCGCGCCGCAGCGACGTGGAGGCGGGTGCGGCGCTGGGGCGCGCCGTGGCGCAGCGGGTGCTCGCGCGAGCGATGCAGGACGGCTCCGCCGCCCCCTGGACGGGTGCGGTCCCGGTGGGGAACGGGATGTGGCAGCCGACGCCGCCCCGCCGCGTGCAGTCCCCCTTCGACCCCACCGCCGGCTCCTGGCGCACCTGGGTCCTCCCCCGCGGGGACGTCTTCCGCCCCGCGCCGCATCCGGCGGTCGGCTCCCCGGAGTTCGGGCGTGACCTGCGGGAGCTGCGCGACCTGGGGCACACCCGTACCGTCCGGCAGGCCGACACCGCCCGCCGCTGGGCCACCGACGCCCCCTCCACCGGGTGGAACCTGTTCGTGGAGGAGGAGGTCGCGCGCCGCGGGATGACACCGCTGCGCGAGGCGCGGGCGCACGCGCTGGTGAGCGTCGCCATGTACGACGCCTTCGTGGCGTGCTGGGACGCCAAGTTCCACTACTGGCTTGCCCGGCCCGTCACCCTGGCGCCGGAGATCCCCACCGTCTTCGCCACCCCCCCCTTCCCCAGCTATCCCTCCGGGCACTCTACCATCTCCTCCGCCGCGGCCGAGGTGCTGGCGGAGCTCTTCCCCGACGCGGCCGGGCACTACCGGGAGCGGGCGGAGGAAGCGTCCCTCTCCCGCGTCTGGGCCGGGGTGCACTACCGCTTCGACGTGCTGGCCGGGGAGGAGCTGGGGCGCCGGGTGGGGCGCGCCGTGGTGGAGCACGCCCGCCGCGACGGCGCCCGAGGGACCCGGTGAGGCTCCTCCCCGCCTCCGGAGCGAGGTCCGGTCCGGGACGTCGAGCCATGCACCTCTGTCTGCCCGCGGTCGCCACGCTGGCCCTGGCCGCCGCGTGCGGCCCGGTCGCGCCCGCGTCGGTCCCCGCCCCCGCGCCCCGGGGGCACCTCCTCGTCGTCGGTGGGGGGACGCAGCCCCCCGAGCTGGTAGCGCACTTCGTGGAGCTGGCGGGCGGGGCGGGACGGGCCCGCATCGCAGTGGTCCCCATGGCGAGCGGGGATGCCGAGGAGGCCGGGCGCGAGAAGGCCGAGCAGCTCCGCGGCCTGGGCGCCGACGCCTTCTCCCTGAACCTCACCCGTGCCCAGGCGCAGGGCGACTCCGCCGTCCGCCTGCTGGACGGCGCCACCGGGATCTGGTTCTCAGGGGGCGACCAGTCGCGCCTGACCGCGGTGCTGCAGGGCACCCCCGTGCTCACGGCGATCCACGCCCGCTACCGGGCCGGCGCGGTGGTGGGGGGGACCTCCGCAGGCGCCGCGGTCCTGTCCGACTCCATGCTCACCGGCTCGCAGTTCCGCCCGGGGGCGGACACCGCCGGCTACTACGGCGACGAGTACCCGCGGGTGGCGCGGCGCGCCATCCAGGTGGTCCCGGGGTTCGGGTTCCTCCCGGGGGCCATCGTGGACCAGCACTTCCTGCGGCGCGAGCGCCACAACCGCCTGCTGAGCGTCGTGCTGGAGCGCCCCGCCCTGGTGGGGGTGGGAATCGACGAGTCCACCGCGCTGCGCGTGGACCCCGACGGCCGCTGGACCGTCGTGGGCGCCAGCGCGGTGCTGGTGTACGACGCGCGCCCCGCCCGCGTCACCCCGCCCGGGGCCGTCGTGCTGGGGGCGGCGGGGGTGCGGATGCACCTCCTCCCGGCGGGGAGCACGTTCGACCCCCGCACCGGCCGGGCCACCCTTCCCTGAGACCATTGCGTATGCGAGCACCCGTCCTGCTGCTGGCCGCCCTGCTCCTGGCGATCCCCGCGTCCGCGCAGCGCCGCCCCTCCCCCGAGCGCCTCAGGCGCGAGGTGGCCGCGGAGGCGGCGGGGATGCAGAAGCTGTCGCAGGAGATCACCGACATGGTGTTCTCCTTCTCCGAGCTGGGGTTCCAGGAGCGCTGGACCGCCGACTACCTGACGGGGATCCTGGAGCGGGAGGGGTTCCGGATCGAGCGGGGGTGCGCCGGGATGCCCACCTGCTACGTGGCGAGCTGGGGGCGGGGGAAGCCGGTGATCGGGATCATGGGGGACATCGACGGGCTCCCGGAGACCTCGCAGAAGCCCGGCGTGGCGTTCCACGACCCGCTGATCCCCGGCGGCCCTGGGCACGGCGAGGGGCACAACAGCGCCCCGGCGGTGGATGTGGTGGCGGCCATCGCCGTCAAGCGGGTGATGGAGCGGCACGGGCTCCCGGGGGAGATCCGGGTGATCCCCGGCGTGGCCGAGGAGCTGGTGGCGAGCCGGACCTACATGGTCACGGCCGGGATGTTCCGGGACATGGACGCCATGCTCTCCACGCACGTGGACAGCGACTTCCGCACCACCTACGGGATCAGCGGCTCGGGGCTGGTCTCCACCACCTACACCTTCGGCGGCCGCTCGGCGCACAGCGCCGGGGCCCCGTGGTCCGGGCGGAGCGCGCTGGACGCGGTGGAGCTGATGAACGTGGGGTGGAACTTCCGGCGCGAGCACCTGCGCCTCCAGCAGCGCTCGCACTACGTGATCCCCAACGGGGGGAGCCAGCCCAACGTGGTCCCCTCCGAGGCCACCGTCTGGTACTACTTCCGGGAGCTGGACTACCCCAGGATCCGCGCCCTGCACGCCCTGGGGGACAGCATGGCCCGGGGCGCGGCGCTGATGACCGGCACCACCTTCACCGAGCGGGTCTACGGCTCCGCCTGGCCGCAGAACTACAACCGCCCCCTGGCCGAGCGGATGCACGCCAACATCCTGGCCGTGGGGATGCCGGAGTGGTCGGAGGCCGACCAGGCGCTCGCCCGGGCGGTGCAGCAGGAGGTCGGCGCCGACAGCGTCATCGGGCTGCGCACCGCGCTCCGCCACGACCTGGAGGAGGCCCGGCAGGGGACGGGCGGCGGGAGCGACGACATCGCCGAGGTGTCGTGGAACGTCCCCACGGTCCGGCTCCGCTACCCGGCCAACATCCCGGGGCTCCCCGGCCACCACTGGTCCAACGCCATCACCATGGCCACGCCCATCGCGCACAAGGGGGCCAACCACGGCGCCCGGGTGGTCGCCATGACCGCCGTGGACCTGCTCACGGACGCGCGGCTGCGGGACGAGGCGTGGCGCTACTTCCGCGAGGTGCAGACCCGGGAGTACCAGTGGGTGTCGCTGATCCCCCCCGGGACCGAGCCCCCCGTCTTCCTCAACGAGGAGCGCATGGCCCGGTACCGGCCGCAGCTCGAGCGGCTCCGCTACGACCCCTCGCGCCACGCCACCTACCTGGAGCAGCTCGGGATCCAGTACCCGACGCTCCGGAGGCCCGCCACCCCCGCGACGCGGCCATGACGGCATCCCGACGACACCTCCTCCGGAAGGGCGTCCGGATCCTCCGCGCCCTCCCACTTCTGGCGTGCGCCTGCGCGCCGGCCCCGGTCCCCGCACCCGCGGCTCCCGCCGCCGGGGAGCGCTACGACCTGCTGATCCGCGGGGGGAGCGTGGTGGACGGGACGGGGGCGCCCGGCTTCCGCGCCGACGTCGCCGTGCGCGGGGACCGCATCGTCCGGGTCTCCCGGGAGCCGCTCCCCGCCGCGGGCGCCGCCCGGGTGATCGACGCCGCCGGGAGGGTGGTGGCCCCCGGCTTCATCGACCTGCACGCCCACCTGGACCCGCTGCTGCGTCTCCCAGGCGCGGAGAGCCACCTCCGGCAGGGGGTGACCACAGCGCTCGGGGGGCCGGATGGGGGCTCCCCCTGGCCGCTGGGCGAGTACCTGGAGCGGGCGGAGGTGGTGGGGGTGGGGATGAACGTGGCCTTCCTCGCCGGGCACAACACCCTCCGCGAGGCGGTGATGGGGATGGCCGCCCGCGACCCCACCCCCGCGGAGCTGGAGCGGATGCGGGGTATGGTCGCCCGGGCGATGCGCGAGGGGGCGTGGGGGCTCTCCACAGGGCTCAAGTACCTCCCCGGCGCGTACTCGAAGACCGACGAGGTGGTGGCTCTCGCCCGGGTGGCCGCGGACTCGGGGGGGATCTACACCTCGCACCTGCGGGAGGAGGGGCTGGGGCTGATCGAGGGGGTCGCGGAGGCGATCCGGATCGGGCGGGAGGCGCGCATTCCGGTGGTCCTCACCCACCACAAGGTAGTCGGCAAGCCGATGTGGGGCACCAGCGTCCGCACCCTGGCGATGGTGGACTCCGCCCGGCGCGGGGGCGTGGACGTGATGATCGACCAGTACCCCTACACCGCCACCTACACGGGGATCGGGGTGCTGGTCCCCGCCTGGGCCTCGGCGGACGGGGACAGCGCCTTCGAGCGGCGGCTGAGCGACCCCGCGCTGCGGGACAGCATCGTCCGGGAGATCGTCTTCAACATTCTCAACGACCGCGGCGGGGGAGAGCTGCGCCGGGTGCAGTTCGCCCGCGTCTCCTGGATGCCGGAGCTGGAGGGGAAGACGCTGCACGACTGGGCGACCATGCGGGGGGTGGAGCCCACCCCCCGGAGCGGCGCCGAGCTGGTGATCGAGGCGATGCGGCGCGGCGGGGCGTCCGCCATCTACCACGTGCTGGACGAGGCCGACGTGGAGCGGATCATGCGCCACCCGCAGACCATGATCGCCTCCGACGGCCGGCTGGTCCGCCCCGGCGAGGGGCACCCCCACCCCCGCTGGTACGGGACCTTCCCCCGGGTGCTCGGCACCTACGTGCGGGAGAAGCGCGTGCTCACCCTGGAGGAGGCGGTGCACAAGATGACGGGGATGCCCGCCGCGCGCCTGGGGGTACGCGACCGGGGCCGGATCGCGGAGGGGATGCACGCCGACCTGGTGGTCTTCGACCCCGCCACGGTGGCCGACCTCGCCACCTACCAGGAGCCACACCGCTACCCGGCGGGGATCGAGTATGTGCTGGTCAACGGCGTGGTCGCGGTGGACAGGGGGCGCTTCACCGACGCCCGCGCGGGGCGGGTGCTCCGCCGCGCGCCCGGGACCGCCCGCCGCACCGGGGAGGTCCGGTGAGCGGAGTGGTGTATCTCAACGGCAGGCTGCTCCCGCGCGGGGAGGCCCGGGTCCCGGTGGACGACCGCGGCTTCACCTTCGGCGACGGGGTGTACGAGGTCTTCCGCGCCTTCGACGGGCGCGCCTTCGAGGCGGGGCCGCACCTGCGGCGCCTCCAGGACGGGCTGCGCGGGCTGGAGATCCAGGGAGGGGAAGACACGGCGTCGGACGCCCTGCTCGCCGTCGCCCTCCGGCTCCTGGACGAGAACGGGCTGGGGGAGGGGCACGTCACCGTGTACATCCAGGTCACCCGCGGCGCGGCGCCCCGCACCCACTACTTCCCCCCCGCGGGAACGCCGCCCACGGTGTACCTCTCCGCCGCGCGCTTCACCCCTCCCGCGGCACAGTGCGAGCACGGGGGCGCGGCGATCACGCACCCCGACCTCCGCTGGGAGCGCTGCGACCTGAAGACCATCAACCTCCTCCCCAACATCCTCGCCAAGCAGAAGGCGGTGGCCGCCGGGGCCACGGAGGCTGTCCTGGTGCGCGACGGCGTGGTCACCGAGGGGTCGCACACCAGCGTGTTCGCGGTGGTGGAGGGGGAGCTGCGCACCCACCCGCTCTCCCCCCGCATCCTCCCCGGCGTCACCCGGGACCTCCTCCTCCGCCTGGCGGCGGAGCAGGGGATCCCCGCGAGCGAGACCGCGGTCTCGGTGGAGGAGCTGGCCGGCGCCGAGGAGGTGTTCGTGGCCGGGACCACCATGGACGTGACCCCCATCGTGCGGCTGGACGGCCGCCCCGTGGGGGACGGCTACCCGGGGCCGGTCGCCCGCGCGCTGTATGGGGCGCTGACGGAGCGGATCACATCGCCGAGGGCTGGGGTGGAGTGACCAGCGGCTCCGTCGCGGCGCCCCCACCCGGCTCGCTTAGGCTCGCCACC
>DATAAL010000646.1:0-11276 GCA_036260145.1 Longimicrobiaceae bacterium
CTCGCCGCGGTTGGTGATCATATCCTGGCTCCGCGGCGCGCTGGGCACCGCGGTGAACGGGTTCACCCCCGGCGCTGAGCGCCGGCCGCCACCCGCGGGGCGCTGCTCGGCGCTGTCGCCCCTGACCGCGGAGGGGGCCCCGGCTGGCGGCTCGTACTCCTCCAACCGGTTCGGAGTGCCGAAGAACTCCAGGGGAGGCGGAGGCGGCGGAGCGGCCGGGGTGAGCTGCGCCCGGAAGAAGAAGCGCGCGATGGAGAGGCGCAGGTCGCGCATGAGGTCCACGAACATGTCGTAGGCCTCCTTCTTGTACTCCACCAGCGGGTCCTTCTGGCCCCATCCCCGGAACCCGATCGACGCCTTGAGGTGGTCCAGGTCGTAGAGGTGGTCCTTCCACTTCTCGTCGATCGTGGCCAGGACGATGAAGCGCAGCACGGCGTCCGTGGCCTCCCCGAACTGCTCCAGCTTGCGCTGGGAGTACTCCCGCGCCAGCTCCAGCAGGTACTCGTCCAGCTCCGCCCGGTTCGCGAAGGCCGGGTCGGCCCCCGGCTCGTCCGGGAGCCGGTCGGCCAGGATGGCGTGGTCCATCAGGATCCGCGCCTTGAGCCCCGCCAGGTCCCAGTTCTCCGGGTGCTCGCCCGCCGGGGCGTACTCCTCCGTGACGAGGGGGACCGTCTTCTCGACCATGTCCCACACCTCGCCCTTCAGCTCCTCCCCGCCCTCCAGCGCGAACGAGCGGAGGTCGTAGATCACCTCCCGCTGCTGGTTCATCACGTCGTCGTAGTCCAGCAGCCGCTTGCGCGCCTCGAAGTTCTGCAGCTCCACGCGCTGCTGCGCCTTGCCGATCGACCCGGTGATCCAGGGGTGGGTGATGACCTCCCCCTCTTCGGCGCCCAGGCGGTCCATGATGGAGGCGATGCGATCCGAGCCGAAGAGGCGCATCAGGTCGTCCTCGAGCGACAGGAAGAACTGCGAGGCACCCGGGTCCCCCTGGCGTCCGGCCCGCCCGCGGAGCTGCCGGTCGATCCGGCGCGACTCATGGCGCTCCGAGCCGATGATGTGCAGCCCGCCGGTCTCGTACTCGAAGTCGTCCGGCTTCCCGGTCAGGTCCACCGCCTGCTCCGGGTCCGGGACGCGCAGCGACGCCAGGTCGATCCCGCGCCCGCGGATCCAGCCCAGCGTGCGGGGGTCGGTCACCCCCGGCCCCAGCTTGATGTCCGTCCCGCGGCCGGCCATGTTCGTCGCGATGGTCACCGCGCCGGCCTGCCCCGCCTGCGCCACGATCTGCGCCTCGCGGGCGTGGTACTTGGCGTTGAGCACTTCGTGCGGGATCCCGCGGCGCTTGAGCATCCGGGAGAGCGTCTCGGACACGTCCACACTCACCGTCCCCACCAGCACGGGGAGCTCCAGCTTGTGCAGGCGCTCGATCTCGTCGATGATCGCGTTGTATTTCTCCCGCTTGGTCTTGTAGACCAGGTCGTGGCGGTCCTCCCGGACGACCGGACGGTTGGTCGGGATGACCATCACGTCTAGACCGTAGATCTGGTGGAACTCCCCCTCCTCCGTCTCGGCCGTACCGGTCATCCCGGCGAGCTTGTCGTACATCCGGAAGTAGTTCTGGATGGTGATGGTCGCCAGCGTCTGCGTCTCCGCCTTGACCGCCACCCCTTCCTTGGCCTCCACCGCCTGGTGCAGCCCGTCGGACCAGCGCCGCCCGGGCATCATCCGGCCGGTGAACTCGTCCACGATCATGATCTCCCCGTCCTGCACGACGTACTGCTCGTCCTTGTTGAACAGGGCGTACGCCTTCAGGAGCTGGTGGATGACGTGGATCTTCTCGCTCTTCTCCGCGTACTCGCGCTCCAGCTCCTCGCGGCGGGTGCGCTTCTCCTCCACCGAGAGCTCGGGATTGATCTCGACGCGGTGCACCTCCTCCGAGATGTCCGGGACCACGAAGGCCCCGTGCTCGCCCGGAGCGAGGACGTCGAGCCCCTGGTCGGTGAGGTGCACGTTGTGCCCCTTCTCGTCCATGGCGAAGAGGAGCTGCTCGTCCAGTTCGTGGAGGCGCCGCTCCCGCATGTAGTCGGCCTCCACCTTGGAGATCACCCGCTGCAGCCCCGGGTCGTCGGCCAGCATCTTGAGGAGGCGCTTGTTCCGGGGCACGCCGCGCTTCGCCAGGAGGAGCCGCTCCCCGGCACGGTTCATGTCACCCTCCTCGACGGCCTTCTCCGCGTCCGCGATGAGCTCGGCCACGATCCGCGACTGCCGTCGGTACAGGTCCGCCACCGCGGGGTTGTAGCGCCCGTACGCCGCGTTGGTCTCCGAGCTGACCGGTCCGGAGATGATCAGCGGCGTCCGTGCCTCGTCGATCAGGATCGAGTCCACCTCGTCGATGATGGCGAAGTGGTGAATGCGCTGCACCCGCTGCTCCAGCGAGTGCACCATGTTGTCGCGCAGGTAGTCGAACCCGAACTCGTTGTTGGTGCCGTAGGTGATGTCGGCGTGGTACGCGGCGCGACGCTCCGGGGTGTTGGGCTCGTGGAGGTCGATGCACCCCACGGAGAGTCCCAGGTAGGTGAACAGGTGCCCCATCCACTCGGAGTCGCGCTGCGCCAGGTACGCGTTCACCGTCACCAGGTGGGCGCCACGCCTGGCCAGGGCGTTGAGGTAGAGCGGGAGGGTGGCCACCAGCGTCTTCCCCTCGCCGGTCGCCATCTCCGCCACCTTCCCCTGGTGCAGCACCATCCCGCCGATGAGCTGCACGTCGTAGGGAACCATGTCCCAGGTCAGCGTCTGCCCGGTCACCGTCACCGGGGTGCCGAGAAGCCGGCGGCACGCCTCCTTGACGGTGGCGAACGCCTCGGGGAGGATCTCGTCGAGCGTCGCCTCGATGGCCGACTTGAGGCGCGTCTCCGCCTCGCCGATCTGCTCGGCGAGGGCCTCGCGCTCGGCGGCGCTCTCCGAGCGGCGCTTGGCGGCACGCAGATCCTCCAGCTCGGCATCGATCTCCGCGGTGGCCTCGCGGATCCGTTCCCGGAACCGGGCCGTCTGCGCGCGCAGCTCCTCCTCGGATACGGCCTGCAGGCGCTCCGCCTCCTGGTTGATCTGGTCCACCAGGGGCCAGAGACGCTTCAGCTCCCGCTCGTGGCGCGTCCCGAACAGGGCCCGTACGACTTTCTTCAGCATGGGTCCTTACCTGAATGTATGGGGTCCCGGTACAGCCCCTCGCGGGAGATGATCTCGCGCACCGCATCGGGAACCAGATATCGTATGCACTCCCCCGCGCCCACCCGGCGCCGGATCTCCGTAGCCGAGATCCCGATCCGGGTGACCGGGACAGCGAGCACGGGGAAGCTCGCTTGCACCTCTGCCTCTTCGCACCCCCGGGGCACGGCTACCAGCCGGGCGAGCCGGAGGATCTCCTCGGGCTCGCGCCAGGACGGGATCTCGGGGACGTTGTCGGCCCCGATCAGGAAGAAGATCTCCGCGCCGGGAAACCGCTCCCGCAGGACGCGCAGCGTGTCCACCGTGTAGGAGGGACCGGGACGCCGCAATTCCAGGTCCTCCACCTCGAAGCGATCGTCACCGCGGATCGCCGCCCGCACCATCTCCAGCCGCACCCCGGCGGAGGCCCGCACCGTCCGCTGCTTGTGCGGGGGGACCGCCGCAGGGACGAAAAGAAGCCGGGTCAGCCCGAGCGCCGCGTGGACGTCGCCCGCGACGATCAGGTGACCGTGGTGCGGCGGATCGAAGGTCCCGCCGAAGACCCCGATCCGCATCCCCGCCTCAGCTTCCGGCGCTCCCGGCCGTCCCCTGGAGCGTCCGCGCCTCCGGGCTCTGCGGGTACTCGCGGAGGAGCCGGGCGCGCGCGTCAGCCGCCTCCTCCTTGTACCCGATGGTCTCGTAGCTCTGCAGAAGCTTCAGGAGCGCCGCCGCCGCCACGACGGTGTCCGGGTACTGCTCCACGGTCTCGGTGAAGTAGATCACCGCCGCATCGTACGCGCCGCGCTTGAAGTAGAACATTCCCGTGTCGTACGACTTCTGCGCCAGCTTCTGCTTGAGGTCGCGCACCCATTCTGCGGCCTGGGCCGCCTCCTGCGTCCCCGGGTAGTAGGTCGCCACGGACTCGCAGTGGGCAATGGCGCCCCCGGTGTACTCCTGGTCGAGCTGCGGTCTGGGGGACAGACGCCGGTAAGCCTCGCAGATCCCGAAGCGCGCCGAACGCTGCAGCGAGTCCGGCGGCGTCTCGTTGAGGAGCCGGGTGAACTCGCCCGCGGCCAGGATGTACTCCCGCCGCGCCATATGGGCCCGCCCGAGCGTCATCCGGGCCTCCGCAGCGCGGGGGTCGCCCAGGTGCGCCTGGAGGAAGCGGTTCAGCAGGTCCACCGCCCGGCCGTACTTTCCGGTGCGGTAGGCGGTCGTGCCGCGCTCGTACAGGGCGTCGGGGCCGAGCTGCGCGGGGTTGCTGTTCCGTCCGCAGCCCCCCACCACGAGCGCGAAGGGGAGGGTGAGGAAGATTCGTCGAAGCGGGAAGCGTATCATGCGGATTTCGTACCCCGCCGCGCGGGGCGTGTTTCAGAAATGGGGCGACGGGCCGGCCGGTGGGATCGCTCCCCCGGCTGCCCCGGGCACCCCGTAAAGGCCGGCCGATCAGCCGGCGGTATCGGCTCCCCGCTGGCTCCGCAGCAGCCTCAGGTATCCGCTCACCTGCGCGTTCCCGGGCCGCTGCTGGAGACAGCGCTCCCACTCCACCTCCGCGGCCGCCAGGCTCCCGGCGCGATACAGCGCCAGCCCCAGGGTGATGCGGGCCGTCGCGAAGGCGGGGTTCACGTCCAGCACCGCGCGGAGCTCGGCAATGGCATCGTCCGTCCGCCCCAGGTCCAGGAGCGTCCGTGCCAGCTTGTTGCGCAGGTCCAGGAAGCGGGGCCGGATCTCGCACGCCCTCCGGTACTGCTCCTCCGCCTCCGGAAGCGCGCCGGCCGCGGCGTAGAGATCACCCAGCTCTCCGTGACGGTTCGCAACGACTCCGGACACGGTGGCGGTGAAGCCCCCTCCGCTGTTCTCCCCATCCGCCTGAGCGGCGCGTTCGAAGGCCTCCCGCGCCTCGTCGAGCCGCCCCAGGTCGTTGAGCGTGATGGCGCGGTTGAGGTGCGCTTCCACGTAGCGGGGGTTCACCGCCAGCGCCTGGTCGAAGGCGTCGACGGCGGCCTCGGGGCGACCGGTCAGGCTAAGGCACAGTCCGACCAGGTTGTGCAGGTCGGCGAAGCGCGGCTCCCGGCGAGCCGCTTCCTGGAGGTCTTCCAGCGCAGCCAGGTAGGCGTTGCGTGCGTACGCCTCCTTGCCACGCGCGATCAACTGTTCGGTGGTCGGCTCGGGACCCATTCCCCCTCCGGAAAAGACGAATCCGGGAGAAGATAAGATTCTCTCCCGGACCCGAGCAAGCTGCGGGCGGGCGCTCCCCTGGGAGCGCTGCGCTCAGTTCCGTCCGTAACGGTCCTCCAGCCGGATCACGTCGTCCAGCTCCGGAGTGCTCACCTCCAGGATCACGGAATCCTCCAGGGCCTCGATGCGGTGGATGTCCCCCGGGCGCACGGTGATGCACTCGCCCGGCTCCATCTCGAAGTCCACTCCGTTGAAGTGGTAGAGAAGGCGGCCGGACTGGAGGTACATCGTCTCCTGCTTGCGCTCGTGCTTCTGGAGGGAGAGGGCGTGACCCCGGGTGACCTCCAGGATCTTACCGGCGTACCGGTCCTCGTGGGCGTACCAGATCTCCCGGCCCCACGGCTTCGGGACGATCTTGGGCCGGACTACGGCGGCCGGACGTGTATCAATCGGCATCCGCCATCCTCGATCGCTACTCGAAAGGATAAGGAACGACACGGGCCGTCGCGCCCGCGACCCTGCGGAGTGCAGGGTGCACCAAAACTAACCCGCCTCCCCCGAGCGCGACACCCCTGCCGTCCCCGGGCGGAACAGGGAGGTCGGAAGGGTGCGAATGTCGGCCGGGTCTGCTCACAGCGGAGTCCGTTCCTTCAGGATGTCGAGCAGGTACTGTCCGTAGGCGTTGTCGCGCATGGGCACGGCGAGCGAGTGCAGCTCCTCCCCGCCGATGAATCCCATCCGGTACGCGATCTCTTCCGGGCAGGCCACCTTGAGTCCCTGCCGCTTCTCGATCGTCTCGATGAAGCTCGCGGCCTCGTGGAGCGACTCATGGGTTCCCGTGTCCAGCCACGCCATCCCGCGACCGAGAATCTCGAGCTGGAGCTGCCCGCGGCGGAGGTACTCGAGGTTCACGTCGGTGATCTCATACTCTCCGCGGGGGGAGCGGCGCAGCGAGCGCGCGATCTCCAGGACCTGGTTGTCGTAGAAGTAGAGGCCGGTGATCGCGTAATGCGACTTGGGGACGGGAGGCTTCTCTTCCAGACCGACCACCCGACCATGAGCGTCGATCTCGGCCACCCCGTACCGCTCGGGATCCTTGACGTAGTAGCCGAAGATGGTCGCGCCCTCGGTGTGTGCCGCCGCCCGCTGGAGGACGGCGCTCAATCCGTGACCGTAGAAGATGTTGTCTCCCAGGACGAGCGCGACGCTGTCTTCTGCCACGAACTGCCGCCCGATCACGAAGGCCTGAGCGAGGCCGTCCGGCGAGGGTTGGTCGGCATAGCTGAACGACATTCCCCACTGCGAGCCGTCACCGAGCAATTGAGCGAACCGGGGGAGATCCATGGGGGTGGAGATCACCAGCACGTCCCGGATCCCGGCCAGCATCAGGGTGGTGAGCGGGTAGTAGATCATCGGCTTGTCGAAGACCGGGAGCAGTTGCTTGCTCACCACCCGCGTGACCGGATAGAGACGGGTCCCCGATCCTCCCGCCAGAACGATCCCCTTCATCCAGATCCTTTCATGCGGCCGTCTCCCGCCCGGGGCGTATCCAGTCAGAGAGATACCGGGACGTGACGATCCTGCGCGTCCCTGCGGTGCAGCCTTCGCTCGGGAGAGCGCTCCGGCGCCCCCACCTGCGAATCGCTGCTATGATAATCCACCTGATCAGACCTCAACAAGTCCCCGTACCGTGCCTGGATCATCGCGGAGGTGTCCTTTTCGGCACCGTGATCTCCCGGGGATGGAGTCGACGGACACCGCGGGTCGGCCTCGCGGACACGCAATGAACCGAAACGATGCACAGACTGCGATACCGGAGGGAGGTCCTGGAGCACGTGGAGGACGCCGCCGTACTGGCTGGAAACCTTTCGGAAGAAACTCAAACCTGGAGGAAGGATGGTCGTCTGTGGCCCGACCCAGAATGCTCTCTACCGGCTCGGCCGTAAGATCGCCGGGTTCGGGTCCCGGCGGCGGTCGATCCCCCTCCCCTGGCCCGGAACCCTCTTCTTCACCATGCTGTACCACCCCCTCTGGGGGATACGGGCATCGCGACGCTGTCCATGTAACTCGCGGAGAAAAAGCCGTTTCCGACTTGTGCCATTTGTCTCGCTGGGATATTGTAGTTGGTTGGCAGCGAGGGTTCAGGGCCTTTCGCGCTGACAGCCGCTCACCCCTTACACGATCATGCCGAGAGTCGTTCTGGTTCTGCTCCTCTCTGTGTTTGCCCTGCCGCTCCCTGCCCGTGCCCAGGGTGTGGCGATGTCGGATTCGGTCACACTTCGTCCGGGCGACGTGATCCGGGTGGCCATCTGGCGCGAAGAGGACCTCAGCGGCGACTTCCCGGTAAACGAGCGGGGAGTGGTCGTTCTACCCCTCCTCGGCGAGCAGAACGTCACGGGGACTCCCCTGGAGCGCCTGCGGGAGGTCCTCATCGAGAGGTACCGTGCGCAGCTCCGGAACCCGTCCATCCAGATCACTCCCCTCCGTCGGGTGATGGTGCTGGGAGAGGTGGCGAAGCCGGGACTGCAGGAGGTGGACCCCACCATCACCCTCGCTGGGGCCATCGCACTCGCTGGCGGGCCGACTTCGAACGGTGACATGCGGCGGATCCGGGTGGTCCGCAACGGCGCTGTGCTGCGGGAGCGTGCCGCCATGGAGACACAGCTCAGCAGCATGGACATACGCTCCGGGGACCAGATCTTCGTGGGGAGGCGCGGCTGGGTAGAGCGGAATAGCGCCGTGCTGGTGAGCTCCGCGATCTCCGCAACCCTCTTCCTCGCAACTCTGTTCATCAGTCGCTCGGGGGACTCGGGGGATTCGGACCCCGAGCACGAGCCCAAGTCCCCAACCGGGCTCTAAAACCAGACAACCATCTAAGTTCGACTGATGTCCACCACCTCTTTTGCCCCTATACGCGCGAGCGATCACGAGGCCGAGGCTTGGCTGCGGAGTATCGTCCGGGGGATACGTCGGGACTGGTGGCTGATCCTGGCCATTCTCACGACGGTGACAGTGCTGGCGATCATCTTCACGAAGCGCCAGGAACCGGTTTACGAAAGTGGGGCGACGCTCCTCTTCCACGAGCCGGACCGCCCGATGAATCTGATCAGCGAGCTGGACCCCAGGAGACCGATGGCGGGCGGGGGAATCGAGACCGATATGGCGGTGCTGCGCAGCCGTATGCTCGCGCAGACCGTCGTGGACTCTCTCGCCCTCAACGTGCGTTTGCAGGCGCCCTCGATCCCCCGCAGCCAGGTGTTTCAGCACATCCGGGCCACGGACTCTGTAGCGCCGGGCACCTACGAGCTCGTGCGAGGTGCGGTCGGCACATACCTCCTGCAACGAGTAACAAAGGACAGCTCCGTGCCTGTCCAGCCCGGGATCGTGCCCGGCAGGCCGGTATCGGTGAGCGGACTTTCATTCACCCTCTCCCCTGACTTGGCCCGAAGCAAGACGTCACGTATCCGCTTCTCGGTGATCAGCGTGCGCAGTGCCGCCGACCTCCTGCGGCAGCAGTTGGCCGTGTTGCGACCGGATCCCAAGGCCGAGATCGTTCTCGTCCAGTACCGGAGCCTGGACCCGGTGATCGCCGCCACGGTTCCTAACGTCGTGTCGGAGACGTATATCCGCTACAAGCAGCAGTCCGGCCAGGCCGAGTCGGGGAGCACGGTGGACTTCCTCCGTGAGCAGGTCGCCTCCTACGCGCAGGAACTCAAGGCGGCTGAAGACCGGCTCCAGCAGTTCCGGGAGCAGAGCCATATCGTCAGCTTGGAGGACGAAGCATCCGAACAGGTGACACGGCTCGCTGAGCTGAAGGCGCGACGGGATCAGATCAACACGGAGGCCACCTCCCTGCGCCGCCTACTGGCGGATGCGGAGGCGGGAAGCCGCTCCCCTGAAGGCGATATCAGCTACCGGCGGCTGGCTTCCTTCCCCGCGTTCTTCTCCAACAAGGCGGTGCAGGACATCCTCAGCTCCTTGATGGAGCTGGAGAATGAACGGGGCAGATTGCTCGTCCGGCGGACCACGGAGAACGTCGACGTGCGGGGGATCAACCAGCGGATCGGGGAGCTCGAGAATCAGCTCTATCAGATGGCACGGAGCTATCTCTCCAGCCTGGACAACCAGCGCAGCTCGATGGACGCGGAGCTCGCCCAGTTCGGACAGCAGCTGGAGATGATCCCCGCGCGCGAGATCCAGTTCGCTCGTCTGGCGCGCGAGCGGGAGCTCCTGGGGAACATGTATACACTCCTGCAGACCCGTCTCAAGGAGGCGGAGATCCGGAACGCTGCACAGGTGGGGAACGTACGGATCCTGGACCCGGCGCTGGTCCCGGAGACCCCCATCTCTCCGCGCCCCCTGTACAACTTCCTGATCGCCCTAGTGCTCGGGCTGATCCTGGCGGGGGTCACCATCCTGGTGCGCAACGCCCTCGACCAGACTGTCTGGACCCGAGAGGAAGCGGTTGCGGTCGCGGGCGGGCTTCCCGTCCTGGGGGCGATCCCCCGCGTTTCGCACTCCCTTACCGGCGTGCTGGGCAACGGGAGAACGGTCCTGAGCGCCCTGCGGAATATCAAGTTCCTCCCGCTCGCCTCCAAGAATGGAAACACGGACACGCTGGTCACGTGGCGCGCCCCGCGGAGCGTGGCTTCCGAAGCGTTCCGTGGCCTGCGCACCAGTGTCGGGCTGGCCGCCGATGGAAAATCCACCCGGATGGTCATGATCACCAGCCCGATGGCCGGTGACGGCAAGTCTATGAGCTCCGCCAACCTGGCAATCACCTATGCACAGCAGGGCGTGCGCACCCTTTTGGTGGACGCCGACCTGCGCAGCGGCACCCTGCAGCGGCTCCTCGGGGTTCCTGACGCTCCGGGACTGAGCGAGGTGCTCACCGGCAGAGCCACGTTGGAGGAGGCGCTCCACGAGGTGCGAGTAGGGGATGGCGATGCAGTGCTGCACTTCCTGGACACGGGAGCCTACCCGCCGAACCCCGCTGAACTCATCGGCTCCCCTCAGATGCGCAGGCTCCTGTCCGAGCTACGCGAGCGGTACGAGATCGTGCTTCTGGACGTTCCGCCGGTGGCGCTGGTCAGCGATGCGCTGATTATCGGGAATGAGGTGGATGCCGCCCTCCTCGTCGCGCGGCTCGGCTCCACTGACCGGGACGCGCTAGAGACCGCCGTACAACAACTGCATCGGCTCCAGATACCCTTCGAAGGACTGGTGCTAAACGACGCTCCGCTCCCGAAGAGCTACTATTACGCCCATCAGGTGTAGCCAGTCCCCATCTCCGGAAAGAGGAACGGCTCTCCTGGGCGCGGGAGAGCCGTTCCTCTTTCTGCGCGGGTGGTGGACGCAGCTCTCAGACAGTGGAAGGGAGCCGGGAGCAAGCCTCCTGGAGCCAGGCCTCGAACATGAGGACGCTCCAGAGCGCCAGATGCCAGTCTCGCCGCCCGGAGACGTGCTCCTGCCAGAGCCGCCTCACGGGACGGGGATCGAGGAGCCCCTCCCGGCGGAGTCGTCCTTCATCCAGAAGACTCTCGGCCCAGTCCCGGAGAGGACCACGCAGCCAGGCTCCCACGGGGATGCCGAATCCCATCTTCGGCCGCTCGATCAGTGCCTCCGGGACATAGCGGTAGAGCACCTGGCGCAGTAGCCACTTCCCCTTCCCATGGCGGACCTTCATCCCCACCGGGAGGCTCCAGGCAAACTCCACCACCCTGTGGTCCAAGAAGGGGACACGGGTCTCCAGACTCACCGCCATCGCAGCGCGGTCTACCTTCACCAGGATGTCGTCCGGAAGGTAGCTCAGGGCGTCCAGGTACATCATGCGTGCCGCGAAGTCCGGCACCGTCGGCCAGCGAGTGGCGTCCGTCAGCAGCGTCGGCGGCTCCACC
>DATAAL010000647.1:0-13265 GCA_036260145.1 Longimicrobiaceae bacterium
CGGCCGGTGAGGCGCAGGTACCCCGTGGCCGCGTCCTGTCCCGGCTGGGCCCGGGTGTAGTGCCGCCCCTCGGCGGTGCCGGAGAGGAGGAAGCCGTCCTCCGCGCTGATGGAGAAGGCGTACCCGCGCACCGTGGAATACCCCGCCGTCAGGGTGCCGCCCAGGTCGAGCGGGAGGTCGCGGCCCACGGGGGGATCGTCCTCCACTACCCCCGGCTCCACCCACTCCCGGTCGCGCTTGCGGGCGTCCGCCCCCGCGCTCAACCAGGTGAAGGAGCGGTAGCGGGGGCGCGGGAAGGTAAGCCCGGCGCGGAGCAACCGATCCCGCTCCAGGAGATCGCTCCCCACCAGATTCCCGGAGGCGTCCCTCACCCCCCGGAACGCCGTCCACTCCTGCGAGGCCGACAGGTCCAGCACCGGGACTCCCCACCCCTGGTACCGGTACGCCAGCTCCCCGTCCAGCCTCCCCCCCTCCGGGTAGAGCGCCGCGTACGCCGCGTACCCGTGGCGCTCGGCCACATCCTCGCCGAAGACGGAGGCCCCCAGCGCCGTCCCCAGCGGCTCTTCGCCGTAGAAGACCGGGAGCCAGGAGGAGGGGGCGATCCCGGGCCAGGGGGAGTAACCCCGGTCGGGGCCTCCCGCCGTCGCGGCGAAGCGGGCGGGGTCGGCGCCCTCCCCCGCCACCTCCGGGCGCACAACGGGCACGGGGAGCCAGGTGGCGGGGTCGAAGGGGATCCGGGCCAGGTGGTACCCGTCGGAGCGGTAGTGGGAGAAGACGATCCACTGCCCGTCCGGCGACACCTCCGGCTGGAAGGCCCCGGTCAGGACCCGGGTGACCCGGAGGAGACGGCCCGCCTGGAAGTCGTACGTGTACAGGTCGGAGATCCCGGTGCGGTCGGAGGCGAACACCACGTACCGGCCGTCCGGCGACCAGGCAGGGGCGTCGTCCACGGCGCGGTCGTGGGTCAGCTCCCGGACCACCCGCCCGGTGGTGTCCATCACCACCACGTCGTAGAACCCCCCGGCCCGCCAGCGCCCCACGGCGATCCGGTCCCCCCGGGGCGACCAGCGGGGGAGGGCCCAGTGCACGTCCAGCGAGGGCCCGGCCAGGGGGCGCACCTCGCCGGTGGCGAGCTCCACCACCACCGGGACGTTGGTCCCCCCGCCCCCCTGCACCGCCACCGCGCGCCGCCCGTCCGGGGAGGGGTGGGGATCGGCGATCCGCGCCCCCCGGGTGAGGCGGACCCGCTCCCCGTTCCCGTCCACGCGGTACAGGTCGGAGAAGACGCGGTACGGGTCCCTGAAGTCGAGCTGCGCGAAGAGGAGGGCGTCGGTCCCCGGGATCCACGACGCCGGACCCAGGGTGGTGCGCGGCGCCAGCTCCCGCTCCCCGCCGCCCGGGACCAGGAGCCGTGTCGCGGGCTCCTCCCTCCCGGTGGAGGCGGCGTAGGCGATGGAGGCGCCGTCCGGGGAGAAGCGGGGGAACTGTGCGAACCGTCCCTCGCGCGTCAGCTCCTCCGGCTCGGTGAGCCCCGCCGCGCGCAGCGAGTCCGCGAGCGGGAGGTAGCGCCCCCGCAGCTCGCGCTCCCACTCCCGCCAGGCCCGGGTGAACGAGACGCCGAACGCCCGGCGCGCGGCCGCGTTCATCCGGTAGGGGATCAGCGCTCCCCCGGCCGCGCGGATGAACCTCCCCACCCGCTCGGGTCCGTACCGCTCCGCCAGGTGGTGGACGAAGAGCGAGCCGTACACGTAGCGCGTGGAGCCGCCCGGCCAGGTGGCCGGGTCGCCCGAGGCCCGGTCGATGGGGAAGAAGGCGTCTTCCAGGATGGCGGTGCGGAGCACCATGTCGTGCATCGTCCCCCGCACCCGTCCCGCCCGGGTGAGGCGCGACTCCAGGTAGGTGGCCAGCCCCTCCGTCACCCAGGAGGGCGCGGTGGCAGAGGGGAAGAGGAAGGGGGAGCGCCCGAAGACGGAGCGCAGCGGACGCCAGATCCCCCCGGCGTAGTCCAGGTGGAAGGTGTGGGTCAGCTCGTGGGTGATGACGAGCTGCAGCCAGTCGTCGTAGAAGGCCAGGGTGGGGTCGTCCACCGGCGGGTGCGCATACACCACCACGCGGTTGGTGGGGAACGGGGTGGCGTACCCGTTGGCGAAGTCCACGTTGTCCGCGAGCACCAGCTCCACCCTCCCCCGCGGGGGACGCACCAGCGTCCGGGAGACCTCGGCCCACGCCGTCTCGGCCCGGTCTCCCGCCCGCCGCGCCAGCGCCTCCAGCCCCTCCGTGTAGTGGACGCGGAAGTGCGGCGTGTCGAACACCCGCCAGCGCGCGTCGGAGGGGAGCTGCGCGCACGCCAGGGAGGGCGCGGTGGCAAGGAGCGCCGCCAGAAAAAAGGCGCTTCGCAGGAAGCGCCGGAGCTGTAGCCTCATGCCCGGAAAGCGTGTAGCAGTTGATGGTTCCCGCAGTACCCCTCAAATCCAGTCCGGAGGGAGACCCGCAGAGGTGCCGCAGGGCTCACTCCGGGGCGGCCCGTCAGGTCAGCAGCAGCTCACCGATGGAACCGGGTCTCGCCAGTAGTACCTGTCTGTCCCTAAGCACGCTCGCGAAGGAACGCCTCGATCCCCCGCAGGTGAGCCCGCGCGATCCGCTCCTGCCCCTCCGGGCTGCGCAGCGCCGCCTCCTGCTCCGGGATCATGAAGAACATGCTCTCGCTCAACGCCGCCGGGAACCAGGTCGGCCACCGGACCACCGCCAGGCTCGACCGCCCGTACCCCAGATCCCGCAGGGTGAACTCGCTCACCAGCCCGCGCTGGATCTCCCGCGCCAGGGCCGCCGAGTGCGGGTGGAAGTAGTACACGCTCATCCCGTTGTTCTCGTACGGGTTCACCCCATCCGGGAGCGCGTTGTTGTGGACGGACACGAACAGGTGCGCGCCGGCCCGCCGCGCCATCAGGGGACGGTCGTACAGCCCCACCGCGCTGGTGTCCCTCCGGGTCAGCAGCACGCGCGCCCCCGCACCCTCCAGCAGCCGGGCGAGGCGCTCGGTGATCCCCAGGTTCGCCGCGGACTCGGTGAAGCGCGTGGGCCCCCACCGCCCCTCCGGCGGCCCATGCCCCGGGTCCAGCGCCACCAGCAGCCCCCGGAGCGGCTGGGCCGGATCGATCCGGGGCGGGCGGCGCACCCGGAGCACCAGGTTCCCGTTGTCGGTCCAGGACGTCTCGTACCCCCAGACCGGGCGCGTGAGGAACACCCGCAGGCGATACACGCCGTCCGCCTCCTGCCTCCAGTCCGCCCGCTCGATCAGCGGGTCCAGCGGGCCCAGGAAGAGCCAGTCCGTCGCGCTCGTGGCGCCGTAGAGGATCACGTCCAGCACGCTGCCGTCCACCTGCACCTCGAAGGGGATCCGCCGCCCCAGGCTGAAGCGCACGTCCACCCACCCGGTGTCCGGGTGCATCCGCACGCTCCCCACCAGCGTCGCGGGCAGAGGGGTGCCCGGGGGGAGGACCCGCACCTCGTCCGCGGAGACCCAGGCGCTCAGCCCCGGCTGGAGCTGCACGCGGTACTCCCCGGCGCGCTCCCCGGTGATCAGGAGCTCCGTCCCGTTCGGCCAGAACCAGTTGGAGGTGGTTCCCGGTGCGGGCCGGCCCACCACGTACCCGTCGTTGGTGCCGCCGACCGGCCGGGGGTCGTTCGCCACCCCCACCCGGGGGCGCTCTGTGCTGACCACCGTCAGGTTCAGCGGGAGGAGGGAGCGGACCGTGTCGCCCCCCACCACTATCTCGATCGTCGCGGCGCCGGCCGCGGCAGCCGCCGCCAGGTCCTCGCGGCGGGTCTCCGGGGTCCCCACCGAGAGGCGCGGCCTCGCGACCGAGGTGTCGCGCACCGCCAGCGTCTGCGCTTCCAGGAAGCCGCGGTAGGTGGAGATGCCGGAGGGCGCCTGGGCGCCCGGCTCGGGAGCCACCACGAACTCCCGGCCGGACCGCTCGCCGCGCCGCTCCTCCACCAGCGCGATCCGTCTTCCGTCCGGGAGCACCAGCGTGGCCCGGCCGCCCGCGGTCCCACGGAAGCTGACCTCCACCCGCTCCCCCGGGAGCACGGCCCACCCTCCGCGCGGAGCGATGCTCCCCGCTACCATCACCGGCCGTCCGGACGCGGACGCCCGCTCCGCCGGCGGAACGCGGACCCGTCGCTCCGCGCGGGTGGTCTCCGTCCCTCGGGTCGCCACGGCACGGTAGACGCCGTCCTCCGGGACGGGGAGGAAGGCCAGGAAGGCGCCGTTCGGGTGGACCTGCACCGGGACGCCATTGATGGTGAGACGCGCATCGCCGGTACCGACGTTGCCGAAGATGAAGGTGGAGTCGCGGACGGGGAGCGCCGCGTTCTCCCGCGGGTACACCACGTCCACCGCGAGCGGCCCGGTGACCCGCGGGATCGGGGGGAGGCCGCGCGGCGTCTCCCCCTGGACGGGAGCCGGAGCGGAGCCGGGACCGGCAGCGGGGCCGCCGCACCCACCGAGCAGGGCCAGGAGCGCCAGCGACACGACGGCGGAGAGGCGGGCATGCATCAGGCGGCTCCCCCCGGCGCGGGGCGGTTCCCGCCGGCCCGCTCCCCATGCTCCTCCACCTCCCCGGTGTGCTCCGCGGCACCCCGGGGCACGTCCCGGTTCCAGGGCACCACGAAGGGCAGGAGGAGGACGGCCGGGATCCCGGCCAGGAGCGTCAGGAGGAAATAGGTCGGCCACCCCGTCCGCTCCGCGACGGAGCCGGAGGGCGCGACGATGAAGTCGCGCGCGAACGCCATCAGGCTGGAGAGGAGGGCGTACTGGGTGGCCGAGAACTTCTTGTTGCAGAGGCTGAGCATGAAGGCCACGAACACCGCCGTGACCAGCCCCCCGGCGAAGTTCTCCACCACGATCGCCACCGTCATGGCGGAGCGGTTCGCCCCTACCCGGGCCACCCAGTAGTATGCCAGGTTGCTCCCGATCTGCAGGAAAGCGAAGATCCACACCGAGCGGTTGATCCCCAGCTTGGCGATGATCGCCCCGCCCGCCAGCACCCCCACGATGGTGGCCCCCAGGCCGATCACCCCCTGCACCGCCCCGATCTCCGTCTGCGTGAAGCCGATGTCCAGCAGGAAGGGCGTCGCCAGGTTCGCGGCGAAGCGGTCCGCGAGCTGGTAGCAGATGGCGAAGAGGAGGATCACGATCCCCCACCCCTCCCCGGTCCTGCGGAAGAACTCCGCCACCGGCCCCACCACGGCGCTCCCGAAGGTGAGCGGGGGCGAATCACGGAGCACCGGCTCCGGCGCCCGCACCGCGGCCACGATCCCCACCCCCATCAGCAGCGCCATCAGCAGGTACACGGTGGGCCAGGGCATGTAGTCCGCCATCACCAGCGCGATCCCCCCGGTGAGGATCAGGGCGATCCGGTAGCCGAGGACGCCGAGCGAGGCGCCCGCCCCCAGCTCGCGCTCGTCCAGCACGTCCACCTGGTAGGCGTTGAAGGCGATGTCCTGCGTCGCGCTGAAGAAGGCGATCAGGAGCGCGTTGACGGCCAGGAGCTGCAGCCCGGTGCGGGGATCCTGGAGCGACATCGCCGCGATCGCCAGCAGCAACGCCACCTGGGTGATCACCAGCCAGCCGCGCCGGCGCCCCAGGAAGGGAGGGACGTAACGGTCCAGCACGGGCGCCCAGAGGAACTTGGCGGAGTAGGGGAGCCCCAGGAGGCTCACCAGGCCGACGGTGGTGAGGTCCACGTTCTCCACCGTCATCCACGCCTGGAGCGTGCGGCTGGTCAGGTAGAGCGGAAGCCCGGAGGAGAACCCCAGGACGACGAGGGCGACCATCTTGGGCTGCCCGAACACGCGCAACAGCGACGGAGATCGTTCTGCGGCCACGCCGGGTTCCTTTCGTTTGGGTCCGCCCGCCCCGGATGCATTCCCCTTGCCAGCACCGGCAACGCCCGGCCGTCAGCGGTCCAGCCCGGCTGCGAGGCTGGGGAGGACCCCGGTCGTCCCGGTCAGGTGCGCCACCACCGCCTCCTGCATCAGCGACTCCCCCCCCCAGGCCGCCAGGAGGTGGCGCGCGGTGGGGAGCTCCCCCGCCAGGCGCGGGTGGGAGAAGAGGAGGACGGTGGCCTCCGGGTCGGCCCCGGTCACCTCCCGCACCCGCTCCCGCGCCGCGGCGGAGATCCCGGGGCGCCCCTTCCAGGCGCGGATGTCGGAGTAGAGCGCCACCAGCGGTGTCCCGGCCTCCGAGACCTCCACCCCCGCGGCCCGGAGCGCGGCGGGGAAGGCATCGCGCGAATAGGGAGGGTACGGCCCGCCGAGGTCGTCCTCGATCTCCACCAGCCGCACCGGGCCGGCGGGGATCTCCGGGCTCCCCCGCACCACCTGCAGCGTGCGCATCGCCGTCTCCAGCGCCCAGCGCCGGTCCTCCTCCCGCCCCACCTCGCCCGAAGCCCCGCCGGCCACCCGCTCCGCCGCCACGGCGATCCGCCCGAGCGCCTCCCTCACCCGCTCCCGGTCCAGGCGCCCGTCCGCCAGCGCCGCCTCCAGCTCCCGCGCCACCGCCGCGGTATCCTGCGGGTACAGGAGGACGTCGCACCCGGCAGCCACCGCCCGCACCGCGGCCTGCGCCTCGGTGGTGTCCTCCGTGAGCCCCTCCATGATGATGGCGTCCGTGACCACCAGCCCCCCGAACCCCAGCTCGCCCCGGAGGACCCCGTTCAGGATCCGGAGGGAGAGGGTGGCGGGGCTCCCTTCGGGGTCGAGCGCGGGATAGCAGACGTGCGCCGTCATCACGGCGTCCGTCCCCGCCCCGACCGCGGCGCGGAAGGGGAGGAGGTCCGCCTCCAGCTCCTCCCGGGAGACGTACACGCAGGGGCGCTCGATGTGCGAGTCGCCCACCGTGCGCCCGTGCCCCGGGAAGTGCTTGGCGCACGACAGCGCCCCCCCCCGGGCGCACCCCCGCGCCCAGGCGGCCACCTGCTCCGCCACCCGCTCCGGGTCGGTCCCGAACGAGCGGGTCCCGATGATGGGGTTCTCCGGCTCCAGGTCCACGTCCGCGACCGGGGCGTAGATCCAGTTCACCCCCAGCGCCCGGGCCTCCCGCGCGGTCAGCTCGCCGGCCCGCTCCGTGACCCCGAGGTCGTCCAGCGAGCCGAGCGCCGCGGCGGGGGGAAGGGGGGTCGCGCCGCGGAACTGCTGCCCCGCGCCGCGCTCCAGGTCGCTCGCCACCAGAAGCGGGTGGGGAGAGCGCCGGTGGAGCTCGTCCAGGAGCGTGCCCACCCCCTCGGCCTCGCCGCCGAAGAGGATGAAGCCGCCCACCCCCAGGCGAAGTCCCTGCTCGATCTGCTCGCGGAAGTGCTCGAAGCCGGAGTCGGCCCGCCAGCGGAGGGCGGGGAGGAGGAGCCGGGCGGTGTTCAACGAACCAGTCACGTTCCGTCTTCCGGGGTTGCTCGTTTCAGTCGGGCCTCCTGCGCGGCGGGGGGCGCAGGGCGCGGGGGCCCCGGAAGGGGTTGGGGAGGAGGAAGGTGGACATGCCCTCGCCCCGCAGCACGAACCCCTCCGCGGACTCCCCGACCACCATCCAGCGTACCGGAGACGCGTTGGCGTGCCGGTCCGGGCGGGCCGTGACCCGGAGAACCCCCAGGCGCTCCGGCACACCCCCCGCGAAGGAGACGGCGAGGACCTCGTAGGTCAGCTCCGTCCCCCCCTGCACCTCCCGGCGCCGGGGGCGCTGCTCCTCCAGGAAGACGAAGCGGTCGGTGAAGGGGATCAGCCGCGGTGCAACTCCCGGACCCAGGACGCGGCTGGCGCCGGTCCTCAGGTTGCGCACCCGGATTTCCCGCTCCGCCTCGTACACCACCGACGAGCGGTCCTGGGAGAAGAAGGCGGGCACCACCCCCGCCACCGTCTCCACCCGCTGCGCCAGCGGGACCAGCCGCTGCTCCGGGATCTCCACCCAGAGCGCGCCCACGCGGATGGCCGCCGCGCTGTCGGTCCAGCTCGGCTGGAAGACGATCTGGGGCTCCCCCTCGGGAACGGTGGTGCGGTAGGTCCCGTCGGGGCTCGGCGGGAGCGCCGCCCCCCGGGATTCGGCCAGCGACACCAGCTCCTTGGCCACGGCGCGCACCTGCGGGTTCTCCTCCCGGCGCAGGAGGGCACGGATCAGCTCCACGTCCTCCACGTCCAGCGCCTGGAGCACGCTCAGGCGTACCCGGCTCGAAGGATCGTCGACGGCGGAGCGGATCGCGTTGGCCGCGGCCGGACTCTCCGCCGCGAACTTCTGCAGCCCCACCACCGCGGCGGCGCGCAGCTCGTCCTCCTCGGTGGTCAGGAGGATGCGCCGCATCACCGGGACGGCCGCCGGTGCCCTCCGGTCCGCCAGGAGGAGGAGGGCGTTGGCCCGCACCGTCTCCGCCGCCTCGGGGTCGTTCACCAGCGCCACCAGGACCGGGTCGATCTCCGTCCCCATCCCCTCCAGCCGGTTCCGGTCCCGGTAGAAGGCGGCGGAGGGCTCGTCCTCGGCCAGGATCCGCCGCACCTCGTTGGTCAGGCGCTGCCCGCTGGGCACCATCTGCACACCACCCCGCCAGCACGCGGGGAGCGCGGCCAGCGCCAGCAGGAGGACCAGGTGGGAACGGGTGCGGATGGACACGGGGAGGCTCCGTCGCGGAGGGGTCAGGCGGTCCCGGGAGGGGCGCCCGGGGTGAGCGAGCCGAGGACGCGCGGCCCCGCCGCCCCGGTAGCCGCGGGGACGTTGGCGGGGATCCCGCGCAGGTGCGCCCAGGCGAGGACGGCGAACGCCACCGCTTCCTTGGCCTCGGGGTCCACCCCGAGCACCTCGCCGCCGGACACCTTCAGGGGATCGAGCAAGCTCCGGATCCTCCTCACCAGGGTGGGGTTGCGCGCGCCTCCGCCGGTCAGCACCGCCTCCTCCACGCCGCGGGGGAGGATCCACCGGCGGTACGCGTCGGCGATCGAGCGCGCCGTCAGCTCCGTCAGGGTGGCGATCAGGTCCAGCCAGTCACGGTCCCCCTCCGGCTCCACCGCCTCCGCCAGCCGCTGCACGAAGGGGCGCCCGAACTCTTCCCGTCCCGTGGACTTGGGAGGCTCGGCCGCGAAGTAAGGATGCCCGAGGAGCTGGTCGAGGAGGTCGTCGTCCACGGTCCCCCGAGCGGCCAGGCGCCCGTCCTGGTCGAAGGTCAGACGACCCCCGGTGGCGAGCTCCACCGCCGCGTCGATCAGCGCGTTGCCGGGGCCGGTGTCGAAGGCGAAGGCGCTCTCCGGGGAGCCGCGGGGCGGGACCCAGGTCACGTTCCCGATCCCGCCGATGTTCTGCAGCGCCCGCGACCCGTCGGGGAGCGAGAAGAGGAGCTGGTCCACCCAGGACACCAGCGGCGCCCCCTGCCCTCCCGCCGCCATGTCGCGCGTGCGGAAGTCGGAGACCACCGACCACCCCGTCCGCTCCGCGATGGTGGCCGGATCTCCGAGCTGGAGGGTGGCGCCGCGCTCTCCATCGGCCGGGGGGCGGTGCCAAACCGTCTGCCCGTGCGACCCCACCACCGCCACCCGCTCCCGCGCCACCCCCGCCTCTTCGCACACGTGGAGCGCCGCCTCCGCCAGCCACTCCCCGAGATCGGCGTGGAGACCGCACAGCCTCTCCGCCGAGCCGGCAAGGATCGCGCCGTGAATGGACTCCCTCCGCGCCTCGGTGTACGGCACGGTAAGCCAGTGGACCAGCCGGAACCCCACCTCCTCCACCCCCTCCCCCTCGATCTCCACCAGCGCCGCGTCCACCCCGTCGAGCGAGGTCCCGGACATCAGCCCGACGATCAGCACGCTATGCCTCCGGAGCGGGCGCGCTCCCGTAGCGCGCCGAGAAGCCGCGCGTCCTCCCTCACCATCCGGGTGAAGAGCCGGAAGGGGGTGACCCGGGAGCCGTCCGGCCCCTCCGTCACCCACTCCCACACGTCCACCCCGCGGCGCTGCGCCATGGCGAAGGTGCGCATCCGCAGCGAGCCGAACACCTCGACCATTGCCTCGGTGTCGATGCGCCCGTCAACTCGGAGCGGAGCGGGCGCGCCGCCCTCCACCGGCTTCCCGGCGCGGAGCGCCTCCATGGTCCGCTGCCAGGCCGCCTCGCGCTCCGCCGCGCGCGCCACCAGCTCGCGCACCTCCGGGTCGTCCCCGGGAACGTCCTCCAGCGTCGCCCGCAGCGCCCGCGGGGCGATCTCCACCCGCACCAGCAGGTCCTCCCACTCGGCGACCGAAGGGGGAACGGGGGGGATCGCCGGGAACGCGTCGTCAGTCATGCGTACCGCCCTTGAGGATGTCTCCCAGCCGTCCGCCGGCGCGCTGCAGGCGCTCCCGGGCCGCGTCCGGCTCCTCCCCGGTCCAGTGCATCACCATCGCGGTCTTGACGCTCCCCCCGGCGCGGTCCAGGAGCTCGCGGGCCCCCTCCCGCTCCAGGTCCAGCATCTCCATCAGGATCCGTTCCCCGCGCCCCTGCAGCTTCTGGTTTGTGACCCTCAGGTCCACCATCAGGTTCCCGAACACCTTCCCCAGCCGGATCATGGCCCCGGTGGTGATGGTGTTCAGCACCAGCTTGGTGGCCGTCCCCGCCTTCATCCGGGTGGAGCCGGTCACCACCTCGGGGCCCACCAGGGGGGCGATCACCACGTCGTACGCCTCCAGGACGTCCTTCCCCGGGGGGGTGCAGAGCAGGAAGCCGGTGTGCGCGCCCCGCTCCTTCGCCCGGCGTAGCGCCCCATGCACGTACGGGGTGGTCCCCGAGGCGGCGATCCCGAAGACGAAGTCGTCCGGCCCCACCTCCCGAACGTCCATCTCGGCAGCCCCGTCCTCCGCGTGGTCCTCGGCCCCCTCGATGGGACGGGTCAGCGCCTCCGGCCCCCCGGCGATCACCCCCTGCACCATCTCCGGGTCGGTCCCGTAGGTGGGGGGCATCTCCGAGGCGTCCAGCACCCCCAGCCGCCCGGAGGTCCCGGCGCCCACGTAGATCAGCCGCCCGCCGCGGCGGAAGGCGTCCTCCGCCATCTCCAGCGCGCGGGCGATCTTCTCGCGCTCCCGCTTCACCGCCGGGGCGACCCGGTGGTCCTCCGCGTTGATCAGGTCCACGATCTCCAGCGGGGACAGCCGGTCCACGGCCTCGGAAGCGGGGTTGCGCTGCTCGGTGAGACGCGGGTCGAGGGCGTTGCTGCGGGGCATCACTGCGGTCCTGGATCGGTTGCCAGCCCGGGGAACGGACGGGTAGATTGCCGACAAGGTAATCTGTGCACCCAGGCGCGAAAAGATGCCATGACCGCCCCCCGCATCGCACCGCTCCCGCCCGTCCCGCTCCGACTCCTCGCGGCCGCGCTGCTGGCGGCGGGGTGCGCCCCGGGGACGCAGACCTCCTCCGCCACCCTCCGCGCCGACGCGGCCCCCACCCTCCGCGCCGACACCCCCGCGGCGGGGATCCGCTTCCCGGAGGGGTGGTCCTTCCCACCCGGCTCGCTCGCTCCCGTCACCGCCCGCCAGGGGATGGTGGTGACCACCGACCGGGTGGCGAGCGAGGTGGGGGCGGAGATCCTTCGCCGCGGCGGAAACGCCGTGGACGCCGCGGTGGCCACCCATTTCGCGCTGGCGGTGGTGAACCCCGAGGCGGGGAACATCGGCGGGGGCGGCTTCCTGGTGGTGCACACGGCGGAGGGGACCACGGCGGCGCTGGACTTCCGCGAGGCCGCTCCGCTCCGCGCCACCCGCGACATGTACCTGGATGCGCAGGGGAACCTCACCGACCGCTCGCTGGTGGGGCACCTGGCGGCGGGGGTCCCGGGATCGGTGGCGGGGATGTGGGAGGCGCACCGCCGCTTCGGGAGCCTCCCCTGGGCCGAGCTGGTGCAGCCCGCCATCAACCTGGCCGAGGGGATCGTGGTCCACGAGCGCCTGGCGGGATCGCTGGAGCGCAACCGGGCGGCGCTCCGCCGCTTCCCCGCCACCACCGCCATCTTCCTCCCGGGGGGGCAGGTTCCCCGGGTGGGCGACCGGCTGGTGCAGCGCGATCTGGCGGAGACCCTCCGGCGGATCGCGCGCGAGGGCAGGGACGGCTTCTACCGGGGCCGCACGGCGGAGCTGGTGGAGGCGGAGATGCGGCGCGGCGGGGGGATCATGACCCGCGAGGACCTGGCCCGCTACGAAGCGAAGTGGCGCGACCCGGTCCGCTTCGCCTACCGCGACCACCAGGTGATCTCCATGCCGCCCCCCTCCTCGGGAGGCGCCACCCTCGCGGAGATCCTCAACGTCCTGGAAGGGTACGACCTCCGCTCCCTGGGCTTCCTCTCCCCCGCGCACGTCCACCTGTTCACCGAGGCCACGCGGCGCGCCTACTCCGACCGCAACGCCTACCTGGCGGACCCGGACTTCATTCCGCAGCCGGTGGCGCGGATGACCTCCGACGCCTATGCGGCGGAGCGGCGCGGCTCCATCCGCCGCGACCGCGCCACCCCCTCCGCGCAGGTGGCCCCGGGGCTGGGGCCGGTCCCCGCCTCGCGCACCACCGGCGAGGGGACGCACACCACCCACTACTCCATCGTGGACGCGCGGGGGAACGCGGTGGCGGTGACCACCACCCTAAACTCGCTGTACGGCAACCTGGTCACCGTGGAGGGGGCGGGGTTCCTCCTCAACAACGAGATGGACGACTTCTCCGCCAAGCCGGGGACCCCCAACCAGTTCGGTCTGGTGCAGGGGGAGGCCAACGCCATCCAGCCGGGGAAGCGGATGCTCTCCGCCATGACGCCCACCATCGTCCTGGGCCCCGGCGGAAAGGTGCGCCTGGTGACGGGGACGCCGGGAGGCTCCACCATCATCACCACGGTGGCGCAGACCGTGTCCGCCGTGGTGGACTGGGACATGGACGCGGCCGCCTCCATGCTGGCGCCGCGCCTGCACCACCAGCACCTGCCGGACACGCTGAGGTATGAGCGGGGCGGTCTGGCCCCCGCGACGGTAGCCGCACTGCGGACCATGGGGCACGCGGTGGCGGAGCGGTCGGGGTTCCAGGGCGACGTGCAGACTATCGTGGTACTGCCGGACGGGACGCTCACGGGGGTGTCGGACCCGCGGCGAGGGGGTGCGGCGGCGGGGGTGCAGGAGGTGCGGCGAGTAGTTCAGTAGGAACGGCTGGACTGCTTTTTCGAACGGCTAGTTTTGGGCGTGCCCCCCGCTCGCGGGGGTCGGGCTGCGGCTCCGTAACGCATGATACTACC
>DATAAL010000648.1:0-13852 GCA_036260145.1 Longimicrobiaceae bacterium
GCCACCCGCACCTTCCGCCCGGCGCGGGTGCACCTGAACGGCGCGTACACCTTCGGCGCCGATCCCGGGGAAGGGGAGGATGCGGGCGAGGTCTCGCGGTGGATGGCGGGAGTCGCCGTGGACCGCGCCTTTCCGCTACGGTCCGCGCTGCTGACCGGGGACCTGTTCGTGGAACGGCCGCTGCACGGGAGCGACGACCTGGCCTGGACCGTCGAGGCGGGAGTGCGGTATCAGCTCAGTCCGAAGTACAACGTGGACCTCGGAGTCGGGCGGCGCCTCACGGGCGATGAGCCCGGCTGGTCGTTCACCTTCGGGACGGCGTACGCCTTCGCCGTCCGCTCGCTGCTGCCGCTCCGCTGAACGTGGCGGGGTCCGCTTCGAGGAGCATTGAGGAGGAAGTGATGGATACAAGAAATCGCCGCCGCCTGCTCGTGGGCGCGGCCGTCGCCCTGGCGCTGGGCGGCACGGATGCGCCGGCCCACGCGCAGTGGATACGCACGCACGAGCAGTTCTATCTCCCCGCCCGGCACAACTGGACGTTCCGGCGCAACTACGCCGCGGCCGACCGGCTGTTCAACGCCTTCGACTACGGCCACGCCATCCTGTACGAGAAGCTGTACACCCGCCCGGACGCGCCGGCCTCGGAGCTGGAGGAGAAGGAGTACGACTTCATCACCCGCCGCCTCCTGGTTCACCCTCCCCGGCTCCCGCTGGAGGAGGGCGCCATCGAGATCGCCTACGTCAAGCTGGCTCCCGAGGCCAAGCTGATGTTCGAGTGGGCGCACATCCTCCACCGGCAGATCTACGACGTGCTGGCGGACGAGCGGCTGTCGCAGGAGGAGAAGGACCGCGAGGTCGCGGCGCTGCTCCGCTACTACCGGAGCCGCCCGGAGCTGGCCTTCAGCTCCGTCCCCAAGAACATGGAGCTGATGGAGGGGCAGTACTACTCCACCGCCTTCCGCGAGAAGTACCCCAAGTTCAACGGGCTGATCTGGGGCTACCACTGGCTCCAGGTGGGGCTGTACGAGCCGCTCCTGACCGGGCGCACCCCGGAGGAGCGGCAGACGGGCGTCACGGGCGCGGTGACCCGTTTCCGGCAGATGCTGGAGAACGCCCCGGAGAACATGCCCCGGGTGATGCCGATGACGGCTGCCATCGCCCCGACGTTCGCCGGGCGTTACCCCGAGGCGGCGATCATCTTCGACAACCTGCACTCCATGCACGACGTCATCTCGGACATCCTGGCCTCACCCAGGGTGCCGAGGGAGCGGAAGCGCGCGGAGATCCTGCGGGCCGCCGCGCGGTACCGGGACGACACCTCGTTCGCGATGAGCGTGGGCGAGTGGCGCGGGATGTCGCTGGCGATGGGTGCCCACAACATGGGCGGGCCGGTGACCGGTTTCCTGGAGGACTTCCCGCGGCCCACCCTGGCGCGCGGCGCGGTGATGGCCGGGACCCACCAGGGCTTCATGGGGCATGGTGCCGCGGCGGCGGGCGGGGCGGCGCACGCGGGACACGCTGGGCACGAGACGGGAGGTACGGGTCGGTCCGACGCCGAGGAGGCGATGGACTTCGTCGTCCGCCTCCTCGCCGACCCGGAGGTGGAGGCACGGATCCATCAGGACCCCCGCCTGCACCGGCTCTGGAGCGACCCTGAGGTGCAGCGGCGCCTGGCGGAGCTGCGCCGCACGCGACAGGCCCCGGCCGCGCAGCCGGCTCCTGATCCGCACGCGGGGCACCGGCCCCGCCCGCGCTGAGTGGAGGGTGAGCCATGAGGTGCTGGAAGCTGGGGAGCGGCCTCGCCGCGGGGGTGTTGCTCGCGGGGTGTGGAGGAGGCGAGTCCCGCGAGGAGCCGGCGAAGCAGGCGGCTGCGGACAGCGCCGTCGCGGCCGCTCCCCCCGCCGCGGCGGGCCAGGGAGCGCACGCGGGGCAGGACACCACGAAGGCCGACGGCGGTGCGGCGCATGCCGGGCACGGCGGAGTGGCAGCGACCCAACACGCCGTCGCGGCCGCCGGCGGCCATGCTGCTGGTGGCCACGGCCGTACGGCCTCTGCGGGCCATGATGCGAGCACGTCGCATGGCGGGCATGGGGGGATGCACGGCGCGTCCACTCACGGGGCAACCCACTCGCGGACGCCGGCGGGTGCCCGGCACGCCGCGTCGCACCCGAGCGGGGCCCACCGCACGGGGGAAGCGCACCACGCGGGAGGTACGCCGCGCGGCAGCGGAGCATCCGGGACCGTCCACGCGGAGGCGCACGCGGCGGAGCACGGACGCTCCGGCACGCCCGCGCTGTCGGCCGACTCCGGCACGGCGAGGCTGCTGACACTGGCGCGGGAGCTGGTGCGGGACCCTGTGGTTCAGGAGCGGATCCGGCGGGACCCCGCGCTCCGGGAGGCCTGGGCTGATCCCGGCGTCCGGCGGGTCGTGACCGGCCGTCCCTGATGCGGCGGGAGCGCCGCTCCTTCGGGCGGGCCACGCGGGCGGTCGCGCTCGTCCTGGCCCTCCTCGGCGCCTGGACCGGGGTGGCGGCCCCTGCCCACGCCCACGGCGTGCTGCGCAGGTCGAATCCGGCGGAGGGGGCCCGCCTCGCCACCGTCCCGCGCGAGCTGCGTCTCACCTTCAGCGAGAGGGTGGAGCTCGCCCTGGCGCGGCTCCAGCTCATCGGGCCCGACCTCGCTCCGGTTGCGCTCGGACCGCTGCGGCTGGCGGCGGACTCGTCGCAGGTCCTGGTCGCCGGGATCCGCGGCGGACTGGTGGCCGGGACGTACACCGTGGCCTGGCAGGTCGCGGGCGCGGACGGGCACCCGGTGCGCGGGCGCTACTCGTTCGTGATCGCTCCCGGAGCCCGGGGGCTGGTGGGACCCTCCGCCCCCGGGCGGGCTCCGCCTCCCTCGGCGCGTTACGACCGTGCATCCGTTTCCACCGAGAGCGGGTTCGACGCGGAGTCTCCGCTCTACATCGCGGTGCGGTGGCTGACCTTCGTCGGGATACTGGGAGTAATCGGCGCCGCGACGTTCCGGTTCGCCGTCCTCCCGCTGGTGCGGAAGCGAGGCACGCCACCCGGGGTCGCGGTGCTGGATACCGCGACTGCAGGCGCCGCGCGGCTCGGACTGCTGGCGGCCGGGGTGGTGATGGGCGCGGCGGTCCCGCGGCTCCTTGCGCAGTCCGCCGCGCTGCACGGGGGCAGAGGCCCGCTCGATGCGGGCCTGATCGCCACGATGCTCACCCGCACCGTATGGGGGTGGGGATGGTGGCTGCAGTGCGTGGGTGGGCTGCTCGCGCTAGCGGGCTTTGTACTTGCCCGTAAGCGGGGGCGCCGCGCGGTGGAAACCCGGACCGGGTGGATGCTGGTTGCCGTCGGCGCGACCGTGCTTGCATTCTCTCCGGCCCTCTCCGGGCACGCGGCTTCGGTGCGGACGGGCATGGCGCTGGCGGTCCTCGCAGACGGAATCCACGTACTCGGGGCGGGGGGGTGGCTCGGAGGCCTGCTGTTCGTGGTAGCGGCGGGGATCCCGGCCGCGATGCGACTGGAGGAGGGAACGAGAGGTCGCGCCGTGGCGGCGCTCGTGGATGCCTTCTCCCCCACCGCGCTGGTCTTCGCCGGGCTGGTGGCCGCCACCGGGGTGATCACCGCCGGACTGCACCTGGGAAGCATCCCGGCGCTCTGGCAGAGCGCCTACGGGCGCACCCTGCTGCTCAAACTGGCCGTCCTTTCCACAGTGTTCGGCACGGGCGGCTACAACTGGCTCCGGGTACGACCCGGGCTCGGCCACGGGTCGGGGATGGAGCGGCTGCGCCGCACCGCCACGGTGGAGCTTGCGGTCGGCGCACTGGTGCTCGCCGTTACCGCCGTTCTCGTGGCGACAGCCACGCCGTCTGTGGCCGGGGGGAGGTAGCCGTACGCAGCTTCGTTGCTCGCTCCCGGTGCCGTGGTCCTGGAGAGCGGAGGGGGTGCGATCTCGCCCGGCGTAGAAGCCGCTGGGGGAGTGTGGGCGGGAGGCGACGAAACGCAGCCTGCCGGCGTGCTCGGTAGCCGTTCGTAGTCGCGGGCGAGGCGACGAGTCCGACCGGGCCGTGCCGTCAGGTGGTTCTGCACCCCGGAGATCCGGATCGGCTACTCCGGGTGTTGATCGCCCGAGGAGACCTTGTCATCGCGCTCCGACCGACAGTATATTTCACGATACGTTTTGCATAAACCTGCCGTGCTCCCGATCGGTCCCTCAATGGGGGTCACCCACCATCTTCCCCATGAGAGGGCACCATGCCCGGAGCCGTGGCTCGCGCAAGTCGCTTGCTGGCCCCCACTGCGGGGCCGGGAGGTTCCTTTCACCTGAGCCCCCGCCCACCCTCCAAGTCCCCCCGCGAAGGGTCGCCGCTCGAGACGCTCTCCGCACCGTCGATCCCGACCGCGCTATGCTGAGTGCCGACCGAGTGAGCAGCGCGTCCGTCCAGCCGTCTCACAGAACCGCTCCCGCATCGCCGGCCGACGCCGTGCGGGCGGGTGACGCGGCACCAGACGATCCGGGGGCCGCCGTCGTCTTCCTGTTCCCCGGGGTGGGCGACCAGTACCCCGGGATGGCCCGCGGCCTGTACGAGAGCGAGCCGGTGTTCCATGCGGAGGTGGACCGGTGCGCGGAGATCCTCCGCCAGCACCTGCGCGGGGACGTGCGTGAAGCGCTCTTCCCGGACGGCGCCGCCTCCGATGTCGGGAGCGGAGCCGCTAGGCTCGACCTCCGCCGGATGCTCGGACGGGGCGGCACAGAGGAGGGCCCTGTCCTCGACCGGACGGAAGTGGCACACCCGGCGATCTTCGTCGTGGAGTACGCTCTCGCCCGGCTCTGGATGGCGAACGGGGTGGTCCCGGAATGCATGATCGGGCACTCCCTCGGCGAATACGCTGCGGCGACCGTCGCCGGGGTCTTCACCCTCGAGGATGCGCTGGAGCTCGTCGCCACGCGTGCCCGGATGATCGAGGATCTCCCCCCGGGGGCGATGCTGGCCGTTCCGCTCGAGCCCGGGGATCTCCGGCCGCTCCTCCGCCACGGAGTCGCTCTCGCGGCGGTGAACGCCCCCGGGCTCTGCACCGTCTCGGGAGCTCCGGAAGCGGTCGCGGCCCTGGAGAAAGAGCTGGCGGAGCGCGGAGTGAGCACCCGCCGCCTGCGGGCTTCGCACGCGTTCCACTCCGCGGCGATGGAACCGGTCGCCGAGCGCCTCGCCGAGCGCGTCCGCGCGGTGGCCTTGCGGGCTCCCACGATCCCCTTGCTCTCCAACGTCACCGGAACGTGGATCACCCGGGCCGAGGCTGTCGACCCGGCCTACTGGGCGAGCCACCTTACACGCACGGTGCTCTTCGCGGCCGGGATCGAGGAGGTGCTGCGGAAGCCGGGCCGCTTCCTCCTGGAGGTGGGGCCGGGGCGGACCCTCGGCACCTTCGCGCTGCACGCGGGGGCGGCGGAATCGTCGGTCCTGGCGTCGCTCCGGCACGCCTACACCCGCCGTCCGGACGCTGAATTCTTCCGCGAGACGCTCGGCCGTCTCCGGACGGCGAGGGCCCGGCCGGAGTGGAGCGCGGGTGGCGGGGACGAGGCCGGTCGCGCCGGGCGCCCCACGGTCTACGTTGCTCCTTCCACCCCGACGGAGCGAGCGGTGGCGGACGTCTGGGGGGAGCTACTGGGAGCCGGCCAGGTGGGGGTGCACGACGATTTCTTCGCCCTCGGCGGGCACTCCCTTGTGGCGGCGCAGATCCTGACCCGGCTGCGCGACGCGGTCGGGACGGAACTCTCCCTCCGCGAGATGTTCGAGGCGCCGACCGTGGCGGAGGTCGCCGCCCGGCTCGACGCCACACGCCCGTGCGGCGCCCTCCCCGCCATCCCGCCCGCCCCTCGCGACCGCCCCCTCCCGCTTTCCTTTGCGCAGCAGCGGCTCTGGTTCCTTGAGCAGCTCGGCGCTGACGGCGCGTATAACGTCCCACGACAGCTCCGCCTGCGGGGTGAGCTGGATGGTGCGGCGCTGGTCCGCGCGCTGGACCGGATCGTTGCCCGTCACGAGGCGCTGCGGACGACCTTCGCGACGGTGGACGGCGAGCCGTGGCAGCGGATCGCGCCCGTGGGCGAGAGCGGCTTCCGCCTGGTCCGGTACGACCTTGCCGGCCGGGCGGACGCGGAGGCGGAGCTGGGGCGTCTGGTCTCCGAGGAAGCCGGCGCGCCGTTCGACCTGGAGCACGGACCGCTGTTCCGCGGGCGCCTGATCCGGCTGGCGGACGACGACCACATGTTGCTCCTGACGATGCACCACATCGTCTCCGACGGGTGGTCGATGGAGGTGCTGGTCGGCGAGCTCGGCGCGCTCTACGCCTCCCACCGGCGCGGCGGGGGTGATCCGCTCCCCGCGCTCCCCGTCCAGTACGCGGACTACGCGGCATGGCACCGGCGGTGGGTGGAGGAGGACGCCGTGCGCGGGCAGGCGGCGTACTGGAGAATGGCGCTGGCAGGTGCCCCGAACCTCATCGAGCTCCCGCTCGACCACCCGCGCCCGGCCCGGCAGGACTTCACGGGGGCGTCGGTCCGGGTGGCGCTGGACGAGGAGCTGACGGCGGGTCTGAAGGCGCTGAGCCGTCGGCGTGGGGCGACGCTGTTCATGACGCTCACCGCCGGGTGGGCGGGGGTGCTGAGCCGGCTGTCGGGCCAGGACGACGTGGTGGTGGGCACGCCGACGGCGAACCGCGGCCGGGGCGAGATCGAGGGGCTGATCGGGTTCTTCGTCAACACCCTCGCGCTCCGCGTGGAGCTGGCAGGGTCGCCGACCGTGGCGGAGCTGCTGGCGCGGGTGAAGGCGCGCTCGCTCGAGGCTCAACGACACCAGGACCTTCCGTTCGAGCAGGTGGTGGAGCTGGTGCAGCCGGCCCGGAGCCTGGCGCACACTCCCGTGTTCCAGGTGATGTTCTCGTGGGAGGCTGCGGATCGGAGCCGCCTCGTGCTGCCGGGGCTGAGCCCGACGCGGCTGGAGCCGTCCCCCCAGGCGACGGCGAAGTTCGACCTCGTGCTCGCCCTGCGCGAGACGGGTGGGCGGATCGAGGGACGGATCGAGTACGCGAAGTCGCTCTTCGACCCGGCGACGGTGGAGCGCTACGCCGGGTACCTGCGGCGGCTCCTGCGGGGGATGGCGGCGGATGAGAACGCCGTGGTCCCGCGGCTGGAGGTGCTGTCCGGGACGGAGCGGGCCCAGGTGGTGGAAGAGTGGAACCGCACGGCGGCGGCATATCCCGCGGAGACGTGCGTGCACCGGTTGTTCGAGGCCCGGGCGGCGCGGACGCCGGATGCGCCGGCGGTGGTGTTCGAGGACGGGGAGTTGACCTATGGCGAGCTGAACCGCCGTGCGAACCGGCTGGCGCATCACCTGAGGAAGCACGGTGTCGGACCGGACGTGCGGGTGGGGGTGTGCGTGGAGCGCGGCCCCGGGATGGTCGTGGGGCTCCTCGGCGTCCTAAAGGCGGGCGGGGCGTACGTGCCGCTGGACCCCGACCACCCGGCCGACCGCCTGCGTTACATGCTGGCGGATAGCGCGCCGGCGGTCGTACTGACGCAGGGGACGCTTGCGGTGCGCCTCCACGGCCTCGAGGCAGGGCTGCCGGTGGTCGAGCTGGACGGGGACGGGGCGGGGTGGGCGGAGTGTCGGCCCACGGATCCGGAGGTACCCGGGCTGGCGGCGGAGCACCTGGCGTACGTGATCTACACGTCGGGCTCCACAGGCCGGCCCAAGGGCGTGGCGGTCGAGCACCGCAGCCTCGTGAACCTGGTAAGCTGGCACTGCGCGACGTTCTCGCTGGGGGCCGGGGGCCGGTCGTCGAGTGTGGCCGGCCTCGGCTTCGACGCCACCACCTGGGAGGTCTGGCCTCCCCTCTGTGCGGGCGCGGCCCTCCTCATACCCCGCGGCGCAAAAGATCCCGGGGCGCTGCTGGAGTGGTGGGCGCGCCAGGACCTGGACGTGAGCTTCCTCCCCACGCCGCTCGCCGAGTCCGCCTTCACCCGGGGGATCACGAACGCGCGGCTGCGGACGCTGCTCGTCGGTGGGGACCGGCTCCACGCCGTTCCGGCGGGTCCGGCGCCGTTCGCGCTCGTGAACAACTACGGCCCCACGGAGGCGACGGTGGTGGCCACGTCGGGCGACGTCGGGGGCGCCGCGAGGCCGCACATCGGGCGTCCGATCGCGAACGCGCGGATCTACGTCCTGGACGGAGCGGGCCAGCCGGTGCCGCCGGGCGTGGTGGGAGAGTTGTACGTGGGGGGCGCGGGCGTTTCACGTGGGTACCTGGGGCGCCCGGAGCTGACGGCGGAGCGGTTCATCCCGGACGCGTTCGGCGGGGAGCGCGGCGGCCGGTCATACCGCACGGGCGACCTGGGACGGTGGCTCCCGGACGGGACACTGGAGTTCGTGGGGCGCAACGACGACCAGGTAAAGGTCCGCGGCTTCCGGATCGAGCCGGGGGAGGTCGCGGCGCGGCTCCTGGAACACCCGGGGGTGCGCGAGGCTGTGGTGCTCGCGCGGGAGGACGCGGCCGGCGACAGGCGGCTGGTGGTGTACTATGTCGGGGTGGCGGCGGAGGTCGAGACCCTGCGGTCGCACCTGGCGGAGCGGCTCCCGGAGTACATGGTCCCCGCGGCGTACGTGCGCCTGGAGGCGCTCCCGCTCACCCCGAACGGGAAGGTGGACCGCGGGGCGCTCCCCGCTCCCGCGGGGGACGCGTATGCGCGGCGCGGCTACGAGGCTCCGGCGGGGAAGACGGAAGAGGCGCTGGCGGAGATCTGGGCCGAGGTGCTCGGCCTGGAGCGGGTGGGCCGGTGGGACCACTTCTTCGAGCTGGGAGGCCACTCCTTCCTCGCGGTGAGGCTGACCGAGCGGATGCGGCGCCGGGGGCTCCACGCCGACGTCCAGGCGCTGTTCACGACCCCGACGCTGGCCGAGATGGCGGCAGTGATGGGGGGAGAATCGTGCGAGGTGGAGGTGCCGCCGAACCGGATCCCGGCGCGTTGCGAGGGGATCACCCCGGAGATGCTCCCTCTGGTGGAACTGGGCTGGGACGAGATCGCGGGGATCGTCGCGGCGGTGCCCGGCGGGGCGCGGAACGTCCAGGACGTCTACCCGCTGGCGCCGCTGCAGGAGGGGATCCTCTTTCACCACCTCCTGACCACGGAGGGCGACCCCTACCTGGTGGTGAGCCTCTCCAGCTTCGCGACGCGGGAGCGCCTGGACGCGTACCTGTGCGCCCTGCAGGCGGTGATCGACCGCCACGACGTCCTGCGTACCTCCGTGGCGTGGGAGGGCCTCCCCGAGCCGGTGCAGGTGGTGTGGAGGGAGGCCCGGCTGGAGGTGGAGGAGGTGGAGGTGGACGCCGCCGCGGGAGACGTGGCGAGCCAGCTGTACGACCGGTTCGACCCCCGGCACCACCGGCTCGACGTCCGACGGGCGCCGCTGACCCGTGCCTGCGTCGCGTGGGACCCGGCCCGGGACCGCTGGCTCGTCCTCCTCCTGCAGCACCACCTGGTGATCGACCACACCACGTTGGAGGTTCTGCGGGAGGAAGTCCAGGCGCACATGTCCGGGCGCGCGGAGGAGCTGCCGGAGCCGCTGCCGTTCCGCAACTACGTGGCCCAGGCGCGGATGGGCGTCGACCGCGCGGAGCACGAGGCGTATTTCCGCGAGCTGCTCGGGGACGTGGACGAGCCGACCGCGCCGTTCGGTCTCGTGGACGTGTGGGGCGATGGGTCCGGGATCGCCGAAGCCCGGCTGCCGGTGGCCGGGGAGCTGGGGACCCGGGTGCGCGGGCAGGCGCGCAGGCTGGGGGTGAGCGCGGCGAGCGTCTTCCACGTCGCGTGGGCGCTGGCGCTGGCCCGGGTGTCGGGCCGGGACGACGTGGTCTTCGGGACGCTGCTGTTCGGCCGGATGCGCGGAGGCGAGGGCGCGGACCGGGCGCTGGGGCCCTTCATCAACACGCTCCCGGTCCGGGTGCGCCTGGGGTCTCGGGGCGTGGAGGCGAGCGTGCGCGCGACGCACGCGCAGCTCGCCGGGCTGCTGCGGCACGAGCACGCCTCGCTGGCGCTGGCGCAGCGGTGCAGCGGGGTGGAAGCGCCGGCGCCGCTCTTCACCGCGCTGTTGAACTACCGGCACAGCACGGGAGCGGGGGAGGCGGGAGCCGCCGGAGCGGGCCGTCCGTGGGAGGACCTCCGGGGGATCTTCGTCGTGGAGCGCACGAACTACCCGGTCGGCCTGTCGGTGGACGACTGGGGCGAGGCGTTCGGGTTGAAGGCGCAGGTGCCGGCGTCGATCGGAGCGGAGCGCGTGTGCGCGCTGGTGCATCGGGCGCTGGAGGGCCTCGTGGAGGCCCTGGAGACGGCCCCCGGGCGCGCGGCGGCACAGGTGGACGTGCTCCCGGCGGCGGAGTGGGCGAGGGTGGTGGCGGAGTGGAACGCAACGGCGGCGGCGCACCCGGACCAGGCGTGCATCCACGAGCTCTTCGAGGCGCAGGTGGAGCGCACCCCCGAAGCGCTGGCGGTGGCCTTCGAAGGGGAGACGCTGACGTACGCGGAGCTGAACCGGCGGTCGAACCGGCTCGCACACCACCTCCGGGACCGCGGCGTGGGCCCCGAGGTGCGTGTGGGGCTGTGCGTCGAGCGTGGCCCGGAGATGGTGGTGGGGTTGCTGGGCGTGCTCAAGGCCGGGGGCGCGTACGTCCCGCTGGACCCCGGCTACCCGGAGGACCGGCTGGGGTACATGCTGGCGGACAGCGCACCGGCGGTGCTGCTCACGCAGGCGTCGCTGGCGGCACGGTTCGCGGGGGTGGCCGGGCACGTGGTGGCTCTCGACGCGGGGGCTTCCTCCTGGGAGACGCGCCCCGGGACCAACCCCGGGCGCGCGGGGCTGACGCCCGACAACCTGGCGTACCTGATCTACACGTCCGGCTCCACCGGTCGGCCCAAGGGCGTGATGGTGCAGCACCGGGGCGTGTGCAACCTCGTGTTCGCCCAGCTGTGCTTCGGGGTGGAACCGGACAGCCGCGTCCTGCAGTTCGCCTCGGTCAGCTTCGACGCCTGCGTCTCCGAGATCTTCATGGCGCTGTGCCGGGGCGCCGCCCTGTGCCTTCCGCCCCGGGGGAGCGTCCTGGCGGGCGAGACGCTGCTCCGGGTGCTCGCCAGCCACGCGATCACGCACGTCACCCTGCCGCCGGCTGTGCTCGGGCCCCTCCCGGGGGACGCCGACCTGGGACCAGTCCGGACCCTGGTCCTGGCCGGAGACGCCGTGCCGGGCGCCCTGGTGGAGCGGTGGGCGCCGGGGCGCCGCTTCTTCAACGCCTACGGACCGACGGAAGGGACCGTCTGCGCGACGGTGCAGGAGTGCCTCGCGGACCGAGCGGGGAACCCCCCGATCGGCAGGCCGGTCGCGAACACACGGGTCTACGTCCTGGACGAGGGGGGTGAGCCGGTGCCGGCCGGGGTCGTCGGCGAGCTGTACATCGGGGGGGCCGGGGTGGCGCGGGGATACCTGGGCCGGCCCGGTCTGACGGCGGAGCGGTTCGTGGCCGACCCGTTCGGCGGCGAGCCGGGCGCGCGGCTGTACCGGACGGGCGACCTGGGCCGCTGGTCGGCCGACGGGAGGATCGAGCTGGCCGGCCGGAAGGACGCACAGGTGAAGGTGCGCGGCTACCGGATCGAGCCGGGGGAGATCGAGGCGCGGCTGGCGGAGCACGCCGCGGTGCGCGAGGCGGTGGTGGTGGCGCGGGAGGACGCCCCGGGCGAGAGGCGGCTGGTGGCGTACTACGTCGGCGCCGGAGAGACCGTGGGCGTCGAGTCGCTGCGCGCTCACCTCTCGGAGTCGCTTCCGGAGTACATGGTGCCGGCGGCGTACGTGCGGCTCGAGGCGCTCCCGCTCACCCCGAACGGGAAGCTGGACCGCGGGGCGCTCCCGGCCCCGGAGGGAGACGCGTACGCGCGCCACGGCTACGAGGCGCCGGTGGGGGAGACGGAGATGGCGCTGGCGGCGCTCTGGTCGGAGGTACTCGGCGTGGAGCGGGTGGGCCGCCACGACCATTTCTTCAGGCTGGGCGGCCACTCGCTCCTGGCGGTCCGCCTGACCGAGCGGATGCGGCGGCGGGGGCTGCATGCGGAGGTCGGCGCGCTCTTCACGGCCACCCTGGCGGAGCTGGCCGCCCGCGCGCGGGGGGCGACGGTGGAGGTGCCGGTGCCCCCGAACCGCATCCCGGCCGGGTGCCGGGCGATCACCCCGGAGATGCTTCCCCTGGTGGAGCTGGGCCAGGCCGAGGTCGACGCGGTCGTGGCCGCGGTGCCGGGCGGGGCCCGGAACGTCCAGGACGTCTACCCCCTGGCCCCTCTGCAGGAGGGGATCCTCTTCCACCACCTGATGACCACCGGGGGGGACCCTTACCTCTCCTCACTCCTCTCCGCCTTCGACTCCCGCGAGCGCCTGGACGCCTTCCTGGCGGCGCTCCAGTCGGTGATCGATCGGCACGACGTCCTGCGCACCTCGCTCCTGTGGGAAGCCCTCCCGGAGCCGGTGCAGGTCGTGTGGCGGGAAGCCCGCCTGGAGGTGGAAGAGGTGGAGCCGGACCCGGCCGGCGGCGACGTCGCCGCGCAGCTCTGGGCGCGGTTCGACCCCCGGCACCACCGGCTCGACCTGCGCCGGGCGCCTCTCCTCCGCGTCCACGTCGCCCGGGACGGGGACCGCTGGCTCCTGCTGCTCCTCCTCCACCACCTGTGCAGCGACCATACCTCGCTGGAGGTGCTCCAGGGCGAGATCGAGGCGCACCTCCTGGGACGCGCGGACGAGCTCCCACCTCCGCTCCCCTTCCGCAGCTACGTGGCGCAGGCGCGCCTGGGCGTGACCCGCGCCGAGCACGAGGCGTTCTTCGGCGGGCTGCTGCGGGACGTCGACGAGCCGACCGCGCCGTTCGGACTCCTGGACGTGCAGGGCGACGGCTCGGGGATCGCCGACGCGCGGGTGGTGCTCGACGCGGGTCTCTCGGCGCGGCTCCGAGAGCGGGCGCGGGAGCTGGGCGCGAGCGCGGCGAGCGTGTTCCACGTCGCGTGGGCGCAGGTGCTGGCGCGGGTGTCGGCCCGGGAGGACGTGGTCTTCGGAACCGTGCTCTTCGGCCGGATGCGGGGGGGCGAGGGGGCGGACCGGGTCATGGGACCCTTCATCAACACGCTCCCGGTCCGCGTGCGTGTGGGGTCTCAGGGCGTGGAGGCGTGCGTCCGGGCGACGCACGCGCAGCTGGCGGAGCTGCTGCGGCACGAGCACGCCTCGCTGGCGCTGGCGCAGCGGTGCAGCGGGGTGGCGGCGCCGGCGCCGCTCTTCACCTCGCTGCTGAACTACCGCCACAGCGGCGGAGCCGGGGAGGAGGGATCCGGTGGGATGGGCCGCGGGCGGGAGGTGATGCGGCGCATCCGCGTGGAGGAGCGTACGAACTACCCGGTGACGCTCTCGGTGGACGACCGCGCAGAGGGGTTCGGACTGGTCGCAAAGGTCCCGGCGCGCGTGGGTCCGGCGCGGGTCTGCGCGATGATGCAGCGGGCGCTGGAGGGGCTGGTGGAGGCGCTGGAGGAGGCACCCGGTCGCCCCGTGGAGCGCCTGGACGTCCTTCCGGAGGCGGAGCGCCGGCAGGTGGTGGAGGAGTGGAACCGCACGGAGGCGGCGTATCCGAACGAGTCCTGCATCCATGAGCTGTTCGAGGCGCAGGCCGAGCGCACGCCGGCCGCGGTCGCCCTGGCGTGGGAGGACCGGGCGCTCACCTACGCGGAGCTGAACCGGCGGGCCAACCGGCTGGCGCACTACCTGAGG
>DATAAL010000649.1:0-7506 GCA_036260145.1 Longimicrobiaceae bacterium
AGCACCGCGGCGAAGCGCCGCACCCCCTCCACCAGCAGCTCCTCCGCCTCCGCCAGGCTGCGCGTGGGGGTCTGCGTCTTCACCTCGAAGACGTGGTCGGCGATCTCGTTGGAGAACCCCACCGCCCCCAGGTCCACGTCCGAGCACCCCCGCCCCGCCAGCACCCGGAAGGCCTCCTCCACCCGGTGCGCCACGTTGAGGTCGCGGTCCACCACGGCGTACTCCAGCTCCACCCCCGCCACCTCGAAGGGGCGGTAGTGGGAGCGGGGTGCTCCCCCCTTCCGCGCGCGGATGGGGGCGCGCAGCGGCGCCGCCTCCGCCTCCGGGGCGGGCTCTGGCTCCCGCTCCCCCCCCTCCTCGAGGCGGCGGAGGAAGAAGCGCACCAGGTCCTCGTAGATCGCGCTCCCGTCCGCCGCGTCCTCGTACCCGATGTCCAGGTTGGGGTTGTCATTGATCTCGATCACCACCGGGCCGGCGGGGGTCTCCTTGAGGTCCACCCCGTACAGCCCGTCGCCGATCAGCCGCGCCGCGCGCAGCGCCGTCTCCACCACCTCGGCCGGGGCCTGGTCCCGGGGCACCGCCTCCACCCGCCCGTAGCGCTCCGTCCCCTTCTCCGCCGAGCGGATCTGCCAGTGCCCCCGCGCCATGTGATAGCGGGCCGCGAAGAGGAGCTGCCCGTCCAGCACGGCAACCCGCCAGTCGAACTCGGTGGGGAGGTACTCCTGAGCGATCAGGAGCGGAGAGCGGCGGAACATCTCCGCGGCCCGCTCCCGGTACTCCTCCGGGGAGGAGACCCGGTGCACCGCTGCGGAGAAGGAGCCGTCCGGGAGCTTGAGCACGAAGGGGAAGCCCAGCTCCTCCAGCGCCTCCGGCGCCGTGCGGGAGGTCAGCACCACGGTGTGGGGGGTGGGGATCCCCTCCCTCCGCAGCAGTTCCTCCAGGAACACCTTGTTGCTGCAGCGGATGATGGACTGCGAATCGTCCACCACCGGCATGTCCAGCGCCTCTGCCCGGAGCGCGAACTGGAAGGCCGGGGTGCTCACCCCCGTCAGCGCGCGGATGAAGAGGGCGTCGTACTCCCCCAGCCGGTCGAGCTCGTCCAGCCCGATGCGGTGCAGGTACACGTTCATCCGCGACGCCACCCGCTCCAGCCGGTCGATCGTCTCCGGGGTGGAGGGGGAGAAGGGGTTGCCCTCGTCCACCAGCACGGCGATCGAGGCCCGCCTCCCCTCGCTGGGGACGGAAGCCCCCCGGCGGAGCACCAGGCGCTCGTTGCGCAGCGCCTCGCCCAGCACCGCCCGGGCCCCGGGGTCGAGCTGGCGGAGGGGGACGGGCGCCACCTGCGTCACCTTCCACTCGCCCTCCTCCAGGAGCCACCGGATGCGCAGCACCGGCGCCGGCCACTCCCGGTACACCGCCAGCGACGCCGCGCGGAAGCGGGGATCGTCGCTGCTCCCGAAGAAGGCCAGCGTCTCCGCCACCTCGGCGTCGGTGGCCGGACGGTAGCTCAGCCCCCCCTTCCTCTCCACCCGGAGGAGGGGTGCCACCCGCCCGGGCCCGTCGTCCTCCTCGGGGGCGATGGCCGCGGGGAGGGCGCGGCGGCGGGCCCGCATCTCCCGCACGTCCACGGTGGGGACCCCCGCCTCCCGGAGCGCCCGGAAGAGCCCGTACGCATCCGCCAGCCCCTCGATGGTCTCCACCCCCGGAACCACCGTCTGTCCGCGGGCGTCCGCCAGGAGGGAGACGTAGTACCCCTTGGTGCGGTAGCGGTACGAGCTGCACAGGTTGACCAGGGTGATCCGCCGGTCGCAGAGTGCCTCCCCCCCCTCCAGGTACGTGTCCGCCGAGACCAGCATCTCCGCCGGAAGCTCCGGCACCGCCCGGGGATCCGAGACCACCACCACCACACGGCGACGACTCACGCGCTCCCCTCCTCCGGGGGCCAGATCTCCAGCAGCACGGCGTCGTAGGTGAGGTCGCCCAGGAGGATGGCGTTGATCAGCCGCTGCGCGTCCACCACCTGCCGCCCGCCCTCCGCCTCCGGGACGTGCGCCGAGGGGTCGCGCAGCGAGAAGCGGCGCCCCCACTGCTCGTAGCCGGAGATCACGATGAAGTGCCCCGTCGGCTCCCCGCGGACGTCGTCCGGCACCAGCTCGTCCACCCCCTCCAGTTGCCGCTCCCGCTTCCAGCGGTACAGGTAGGTAGCGGAGAGGCCGGCCAGCACCGGGTGGTCGCGGTCCAGGATCCGCTTCAGGAGCCCCAGGGTCAGCTCGTCGAAGCAGAGCTCCCCCCCGCGCTCCAGGAAGGTCAGGTACGCCCGGGCTGCCCGGATCGTCTTGGCGGTAGAGAGGTACGGGATCCGCGCGTGGACCTTCTCCGCCAGCGCGGGCATCGGGAGGTCGAACCAGGTGGGGTCGAAGATCCGCAGGTCGTACGAGAAGATCCGCGCCCGGAAGCCCCGCCCCAGCGCCGAGATCCCCAGGAAGACCGCGAGCGTCCCCCCGTCCTCGTTCCGGTCGATCTCCCCCAGCACCTGCGCCGGCTCCACCTGCAGGCCGTAGTAGTGGTAGACCTTGCGCAGGCAGGTGGGTCCGCAGGTCACGTCGTCGGGCTGCAGGAAGCGCTGCACCAGGAGCTCGTGGGCCACGCGCGAGCCCTCGTGGGTGCGGTCGTCCACGAACCCCTCGTCGGGGGACGCCGGGGCGGCGGTACCGTCGGCCATCGGAGTGTCCCGGTGAACTTCCCGGCCCGGGCGGGAGTGCCCGCGGCCCTGTGCTGGTCAGCAACGGACGTACCAGGGCGGGGCCGCTCCGTGCCGCCCTATCCCCGCTGCAGCACCTCGCGCACCTTCTGGGCGAGCTCCTCGGGAGTGAAGGGCTTGGGGATGAAGTTGGTTCCGGGCGGCAGGGTGCCGTGCTGCACCGCGGCGTCGTCGGTGTACCCGGACATGTACAGCACGCGCAGCGACGGCGTCCGGGCAAGGAGGCGCTCCCCCAGCTCCATTCCGCTCATCCGGGGCATCACCATGTCAGTCAGCAGCAGATCGAAGCTGTGTTCCTCGAAGATGTGGATCGCCTCGATCCCGCACTCCGCCTCCACCACCTGGTATCCGCACCGCAGCAGGACCTTGCGCGCCAGGCGCCGCACCGAGGGCTCGTCCTCCACCAGGAGCACCGTCCCCGCGCCCCGGGTGATCTTTCCCGAGGTGCGGCCCTCGGCCCCGGAATCGGGCTCCTGGGCCACCCGGGGGAGGAGGATGCGGAAGCAGGAGCCCCGCCCCCGCGTGCTCTCCACCCAGATGTAGCCGCCGCTCTGCTTCACGATCCCGTAGACGGTGGAGAGCCCCAGCCCCGTCCCCTTCCCCACCTCCTTGGTGGTGAAGAAGGGCTCCCAGATCCGCTCCTGGAACTCCGGGCTCATCCCCGCCCCGGTGTCGTGGACCACCAGGGAGACGTAGGAGCCGGGGCGCAGGTAGCTCCGGCGGCGCACCTCCTCCGGCCCGACCTCCACGTTGCGGGTCTCGATCACCAGCCTCCCTCCGCTCGGCATGGCGTCGCGGGCGTTCACCGCCAGGTTCAGGACCACCTGCTGCATCTGCCCGGGATCCGCCAGCACGCACCCGAGCGACGGCTCCAGGACGGTCACCAGGTCGATGTCCTCCCGGATCAGACGCCGGAGCATCCGGTCCATGTCTCCGACCACGACGTTCAGGTCCAGCCGCTTGGGCTGGAGCACCTGCTGCCGGCTGAACGCCAGGAGCTGCCGGGTGAGGTCGGTGGAGCGGTCCGTCGCCCGGATGATCTCCTCCAGGTACTCCCGCGCCGGTTCCTCCCCGCCCATCTCGAGGTGGAGCAGGTGGGTGAAGCCGCTGATCGCGGTGAGCATGTTGTTGAAGTCGTGTGCCACCCCGCCCGCCAGCCGCCCCACCGCCTCCATCTTCTGTGCCTGGAGGAGCTGCTTCTGGCTCTCCTGCAGCGCCTCTTCCGCCTGCTTCCGCTCGGTGATGTCGCGGAAGACGGAGATGACGACCCGCTCGCCCCCGCGGTCCAGCACCCGGGCGCTCGCCTCCACCGGGATCCGGGTCCCGTCCCGCGCGACCAGTCCCCCCTCCATCATCGCGTGTCCGTCGCGGAGGAGCTTCGCCAGGAAGCTCCGGCACCCCTCCGGGTCCTCCGGATCGGAGAAGTCGAGCGGGGAGAGGCGGAGGAGCTCCTCGCGGGAGTACCCCAGCCACTGGCAGGCGACGCCGTTCACCTCCCGGAAGGGAGTCGGGCCTCCCCCCTCCTCCAGCGCGTACACGAAGACGGCGTCGTTCCCCCCCTCGAAGAGGAACCGGTAGCGTTCCTCGCTGGCCCGGAGCGCCTCCTCCGCCTCCCTCCGCCCGGTGAGGTCCATCACCGCGCCGATCATCCGCACGGGCGATCCGTTCTCGTCCCGGATCACGTAGCCGCGGTCCAGGACGAAGGCGTACGTACCGTCCGCGCGCCGGAAGCGGTACTCGTCCATCCAGAGCTGGCGGCTCCCGTGCAGGGCAACCTCCAGCCCGGCTCCCATCCGGGCCCGGTCGTCCGGGTGGATGCGGTCCTCCCAGGCGCCGATATGCGGGACGGAGCCGCCGAAGAGGCGGGGGAACACCTCGTTCCACCACAGGCGCCCCGTCCCGATGTCCCAGTCCCAGACGGCGTCGTTGGTCGCCAGGGAGAGCAGCTCGAACCGCTCCTCGCTCACCCGGAGCGCCTCCTCCACCTGCCGCCGCTCGGTGATGTCTTCCGCCAGCACCAGCAGGAGCTCCGGCGCGCCCTGCGGCCCGTGGACCACGGACACGGTGAGGTGCACCCAGATCACGCTCCCGTCCTTGCGGATGTACCTCCGGTCCAGCGTGCAGTGGCTCCGCCGCCCCTCCCGGAAATCCTTCAGGAGGAGAGGCTGCCTGGCGGTGTCCTCCGGGTGGGTGTAGAAGGACACGGGGCGGCCGAGGAGCTCCTCCTGGGAGTAGCCGAGCATCCGCTCCAGGGCGGGGTTCGCCTCCCGGACGGAGCCCTCCATGTCCAGCAGGGCGACTCCGGCCGCCGCCTCCATGAAGATCGCGCGGAACTTGACCTCGCTCACCCGGAGCGCCTCCTCGGCCTGCTTCCGCTCCGTGATGTCGCGCGCGGTCCCGGCGATCCCCACGCTCGCGCCGCTCCCGTCGCGCAGCAGCGTCTTGATCGTCTCGATCCAGCGGAGGGTTCCGTCCGGGCCCTGGATCGGCTCCTCCACCACGATCCTCCCCTCTCCCGTGCGCAGCATCCGGTGGTCGTCGGCGCGATACCTGTCCGCGATCTCGGGGGGAAAGAAGTCGCAGTCGGTCTTCCCCACCACCGCCTCCCGGGAGACGCCGCAGGCGTGTGCGCACGCCTGGTTGACGATCTGGAACCGGGACTCGGCGTTCTTGAGGAAGGCGATGTCCGGGATGCTGTTCAGCAGTACCTCGGCCAGCTCCTTGGCCTGCCGCAGCGACTCCACCTCCCGCGCGAGCGACGCGTTGGCGGCCCGGAGCTCCGCCGCCCCCGGGTCCGGGCGAGGGGGGGGCGGTCCTCCGCCGGCGCGCGCACCCCGCCCCCACAGGGAGCCCAGGCCGATCCCGAAGAGCAGCGCCACCCCTCCCACCCCGACCAGCGGATGCCCCGCGAGGAGGGCGGCCCCCCCCCCGGCGAGGATACAGCTTGCCAGCCCCGCCCGGGCTCCGAGGGAACGCGAAAGGCTGAATCCTTGTCGCTGGAAGGGTGTACGAAGCCTCGCGTGCAGCATGGATACAACCTGGAGGAGTCCTCTAGTGGGGCGGAAACCGTGCCCGTCAGGCAGTATCGGCAGCGGGGGAGACTTTCCGTAGCCCCACCCTGGCGGAACGGCGGCGGGAAATTAGCTTTTCTCCATCGGGTGGGGCGGGGTGGGAGCGGCTGCGACCTCCCAGACCCCGCACCCGGCGCCGGATCTGGCAAGCCCTGTCTCTATTTAAACTTGGGAGTGTTTCCGCACCTCCCGGAAGCTTCCATGAAGGGTGCGAGAACGAATCGGCCGGACACCGCCCCCTCCCGGCGGGAGGAGGTGCTCACCGAGGAGCGCCCCCGGACCCGTACCCCGCGGCGCTACCGGGTCCTCCTGCACAACGACGACTACACCACCATGGAGTTCGTGGTGGATGTCCTGATGCGCTTCTTCCACAGGTCGGCCACCGAAGCCACGCAGATCATGCTGCAGGTGCACACTCTGGGGGTGGGGGTGGCGGGGACGTACACCCGCGAGGTGGCGGAGACCAAGGTGACGCAGGTGACCGACGCCGCCCGGGAGGAGGGATTCCCCCTGCTGCTCACGATGGAGCCCGAATAACGATGCCCAACCCCGCCCTGCGTCCCGAGCTGGAAGTCACCCTCCGCCTGGCCGTGCTGGAGGCGGCCCGGCGGAGGCACGAGATGGCGGGGCTGGAGCACCTCCTCTTCGCCCTCCTCCACGACGCCCGCACCGCCGACGTGGTGGAGCGCTCCGGAGCCGACGTGGGACGCCTCCGGGCGCGCCTGGACCGCTTCCTGGACCAGGAGGTGGAGCCCACCCCCGGCGACGACACCGGCGAGCCGGTCCTCACCCTGGCCTTCCGCCGGGTGGTGCAGCAGGCCGCCCTGCAGGTGCTCCGCGCGGGGAGGGACGAGGTCTCCGGGGCGCACGTGGTGATCGCCCTGTGGGACGAGCCCGACTCCTTCGCCGTGCACTTCCTGGAGGAGGCGGGGCTCACCCGGCTGGCGCTGATGCGCTCCGTCTCGCACGGGGCGGCCGACAGGGCCCCGGTCCCCGTCCCCGCCGGGAAGGACCCGGAGGCCGAGGAGGACGGAGAGGAGCCCGTGGAGGGCGCGCTGGCCCGCTTCACCGTCCCGCTGACCCGGCTGGCCGCCGAGGGGCGCATCGACCCGCTGATCGGGCGGGAGCGGGAGGTGGAGCGCACCGTGCACATCCTCTCGCGCCGCCGCAAGAACAACCCCCTCTTCGTGGGCGACCCGGGGGTGGGGAAGACCGCGCTGGTGGAGGGGCTGGCCCGGCGGATCCACCGGGGCGAGGTCCCGGCCCCGCTCCGCGACGCGGAGATCTTCGCCCTGGATATGGGAGCGCTCCTGGCCGGCACCCGCTACCGAGGCGACTTCGAGGAGCGCCTCAAGGCGGTGCTTCGCGAGCTGGAGGAGCGCCCGCACGCCATCCTCTTCGTGGACGAGATCCATACCCTGGTGGGGGCGGGGATGACCAGCGGGGGGGCGATGGACGCCTCCAACCTCCTCAAGCCGGCGCTCGCCGGGGGGCTCCGCTGCATCGGCTCCACCACCTGGGAGGAGTTCCGCTCGCACTTCGAGAAGGACCGCGCCCTCGCCCGCCGCTTCCAGAAGGTGGAGCTGGGGGAGCCGAGCGTGGAGGACACCGTCCGCATCCTGGAGGGGCTCCGTCCCCGCTACGAGGAGTTCCACGGCGTCCGCTACACCGACG
>DATAAL010000650.1:0-3098 GCA_036260145.1 Longimicrobiaceae bacterium
CGACCCCACCCCGCCCACCCCGATGGTCGCGAACGCCACCGCCCCGGAGAGCATCCCCGCGCGCACGTCCGATTCCCCCCGCGCCAGGAAGAAATCCAGGAAAAAGAGGTAGACAAAGCCCCACATGGCGTACAGCTCCCACATGTGGCCCAGGTAGCCGCCGATGGCGAGCCTCGTCTTCCGGTGGCGGATGACCGTCCCCACCAGCCCCCAGGAAAACGGGCGCCGCGGGAAGGGGAACGGTCCGTCCCGGTACGCCGCGCCCACCAGGAGCGCCGCCGCCACCGCCCCGGCGGAGGCCGCCAGCACCACCGCCGGAACGTTCGATCCCTCCAGGGCACGCGTCAGGTACGGAGTCGCCTTGCCGAGCGTCAGGGCGCCGACCACGGTCCCGATCGCCAGCCCCCGGCCGGAGCGGAACCAGGTGGCTACCATCTTCATGGCCGGCGGGTACACCCCGGCCAGGAAGAACCCGGTGAGGAAGCGCCACAGGAGCGCGGGAGCGTACCCGGGGACCCACACCAGGAGCGCGTTCGCTCCCGCCGCCAGGAGAGCCGAGGCGGTAAAGTACCTCCGGGCGGGGAGGACGTCCGCCAGGTTGAGCAGGGCCGCGCACGCCGTCCCCGCCACGAACCCGAGCTGCACCACGGTGGTGAGCCAGGCCGCCTGCAGAGCGGTCAGACCCCACGCGTCGCGCAGCTGGGGGGCGACCGCACTGGCCGTGAACCAGAGCGACATCCCGAGGAGCTCGGCGCAGGCCAGGAGCGCCAGGATCCGCCAGCGCCCCCGGGGGGGAGGGGAGTCGAGGGGGGGAGACATCCCGGGAACATGCGCCTCTGCCGGCCGCGCGGCAACGGAGCCGGCGCGGAGGAGGCCACCTTGGGGAGACGCAGCCCGCCGCACGGGATCGACAATCGAGGTACGGGTGCTTACTTTCCAAGTCTTTGTCGGTCACTCCGATCACGCCCGCTGCTGGTCAGACGCATGAGCATTTCCGCGGAACCGCTGCAGACGGCTCGCACGGCCCCACACGCCGACGCTCCCTCCCTCCACCAGAGGCCGCCGTACCTGCTGGCGGCGCTGGCGGGAGTCGCCGTGTTCGTGCTGTACGCCGTGACGCTGGCACCCACCACCGCCACCTGGGACACCAGCGAGTACATCGCCACGGCGCACATCCTCGGGATCCCGCACCCGCCGGGGAACCCGCTGTTCGTCCTCATGGCCCACACCTGGGAGACGCTCCTGGGGTGGACCGGGCTCTCCGTCGCCGTGCGGGTCAACCTCTTCTCGGCGCTGATGAGCGCGGCGGCGCACGCCTTCTGGTTCCTGGTGATGCACCGGGTGCTCGGCTTCTTCACGGAGCGGGAGACGGTTCGCCGGGTGGGCGCCGCGGTCTCGGTGGTGATCTCCGCCACCGCGTTCACGGTGTGGAACCAGTCCAACGTGAACGAGAAGGTCTACACCATCAGCTTCCTGACCATCGCCTTCCTTTCCTGGCTGGCGTTCCTCTGGCGCGACCACGTCGAGGAGCACGTCGGAAGCACCGGCACCCGCTGGCACGACGACAACGTGCTGGTCTTCATGGCCTTCCTCCTCTTCCTGTCCTCGGAGGGGAACCACCGCATGGCGCTGCTGGCGGCGCCGGCGCTGCTCGTCTTCGTCCTGCTGGTGAAGCCGCAGTCGCTGGCCAACTGGCGGCTGTACGCCTGGAGCGCCGTCTTCATCCTGCTGGCGGTCACCGTGCAGCTCTTCCTGCCGATCCGCGCCGCCCTCAGCCCCATCATCAACGAGGCCGCGCCCGTCTGCCCGGACGGCCTGGGCTCCGCGCTGCGGACGGTCCTGACCTTCGGGCGCTCGGGGTGCGAGGCCCTGGTCTCGGAGCTGAGCCGCGAGCAGTACGGGAAGCCGCCGCTGATCCCGCGGCTGGCGCCGTTCTCCGCGCAGATCGCCAACTACTTCCAGTACTTCGACTGGCAGTGGGCGCGCTCGCTGCAGGGGGTGCAGGGGTACTTCGCTCCGGCGCGTCTCCCCGTGACCCTGCTCTTCGCCGGGCTGGGGATCTTCGGGGCGCTGGAGCACTGGCGCCGGGACCGCAGGAGCTTCGCGTACCTCGCGATCCTCTTCGCCACTCTGTCGTTCGGGCTGGTGTTCTACATGAACTTCAAGTACGGCTTCGGCCAGGTACAGGCCCTGGGGCTGAGCTTCGACCTGGCCGAGGTCCGCGAGCGCGACTACTTCTTCCTGATCTCCTTCTCGCTCTGGGGACTCTGGGCGGGACTGGGGCTCACCGCGCTGTGGATCCGGTTGCTGGACAACCTGGAGGGGCGCAGGGGGGCCGAGCTCAGGGCTTCACCGATGCTCGTGCTGGCACTGGTCCCGCTGGCGCTGAACTGGCCGTACGCCTCGCGCACGGGCGACGAGGCCGCGCGCAACCTCGCGTACAACCTGCTGCAGTCGGTGGAGCCGTACGGGGTGCTGTTCACCAACGGCGACAACGACACCTTCCCGCTCTGGTATCTCCAGGAGGTGGAGGGGATCCGCCGCGACGTCACGGTGATCGTGGGGACGTACCTGAACACCGACTGGTACGCCAAGCAGCTCCGCGGCCTCACCACGCCGTGCGAGCGGCCGGGCCAGTGGCGGGAGGACCCCACCCGCATCCTCTGCCAGCGGCCCTTCGAGCCCAGCCCGCGGCTAGCGTTCTACGGGAATCCCCGGCCGCCCACGCGCTCCATCCTCCCGCTCACCGACACGCAGATCGACCAGGTGAGCCGGTCGATGATCCCGGTGCCGGAGGACGTGATCTTCGAGGCGAGGGGGATGCAGGCTACCCTCCGCGGCGGGCGGTACCTGACGCCGGCGGACCAGCTCATGCTCACCATCATCCAGCGGGCGTGGGGCGACCGGCCCATCTTCTTCGCCTCCACCGGCGCGGCGCACCGCGAGCTGGGGCTGGAGCCCCACGTGGCGCGCACCGGCCTGGCGTACAAGCTGGTCACCCCGTCGGAGGCGCAGCGCCTCCTGGCCATGCCCAGGGACCACCCGTACTTCCCGCTCTTAGGGGCGTACGTGGACCCGGACCGGCACGGCCGGCTGGT
>DATAAL010000651.1:0-27269 GCA_036260145.1 Longimicrobiaceae bacterium
GCGGGTGATCCTCACGTGGGCGACCGTGGCCGTGACCTCGCCGTTCGCGTTGACGGTACCATGGAGGTTGACGTGCAGCCGCAGGTTCGGCGTCCGGCCCTGGCCGATGAGACCGAAGTTGACGACCGCGGTGAAGTTGGAAGCGGCTTCCTTGGCCGCCCCGAGGTTGGCGGTGAAGTTGGCCGCGGTGTTGACCCGGTAGGTCGTGCCGCCGCCCACCGCGCTGACCCCCTGCCCATTGACGTGTGCCTTGAGGTGGCGTCCCCCGGCGGCGTCCCGGGTGACGTGGAAGAGCGCGTGCAGGCTGCCGCTCACCTGGTAGGACTCCCCGTCTACCACGACCGTGTGGTTGAGCGGGATGCGCACCTGGGTGGTGACCGTGGTCGCTTGCGCCGAAGCCATGCCGGAGCCCACACTTCCGAGCAGCGTCATGAGGGCCGCCAGCACGACGACCACCCCCGGCCTCCGGTTTCCTGTCCTGATCATGGTCCTTCCTCTGGGATGGGTTGCGGTTCCAGCTCCGGGTGGCGGCGGACCCGGCATCTGTCCGGGCTTGCCCGCCACGCAGGTGCCCCGGCTCCCGGGCCGGCCCGCCCCCGCGACGGGCCCCCGGGAAAATCCTGTTTGCAGCACAGATTGTGCCCTCGGTGATGAGTGAGCCGAGCCCCCTCCGCGAGCTGACGCTGCTGCGTATCCGGCAGTTCCTGCGGGAGCCGGAGGCGCTTTTCTGGACCTTCGGCTTCCCGATCCTCATGGCGATCGGGCTGGGGCTGGCCTTCGGGGAGACGCGCGCGGAGCGGCTCCCGGTGGCGGTGGAGCAGGGCTCGGCAGGGGAGCGCCACCTCCCGGCGCTGCGGGGCTCGGGGGAGCTGGACGTCCGCGTCCTGGACTCCGGGGCGGCGGCGGAGGCGCTGCGCAAGGGCGAGGCGGCGGTGGTGCTCGCCGGGGCGGACACCCTGACCGTGCGCTACGACCCCGGGCGGGGGGAGAGCCGCACGGCGCGCCTCCTGGTGGATCGCGCGGTGCAGGCGGGGGCGGGGGGGACGCGCCCCGTCCCGGTGCGGGAGTCGGCAGAGCGGCAGCCGGGATCGCGCTACATCGACTGGGTGATCCCGGGGCTCCTCGGGCTCAACCTGATGAGCACCGGGATGTGGGGGATCGGGTTCGGGGTGGTGCAGATGCGGCAGAAGAAGCAGCTCAAGCGGCTGGCCGCCACCCCCATGCGTCGCCGCGACTACCTGCTGGCGCAGATGCTCTCGCGGCTGGCCTTCCTGGCGCTGGAGGTGCCTCCGATCGTCCTCTTCGCCTGGCTGGCGCTCGACGTGCGGGTGGCGGGCTCCTTCCTGGCGCTCGCGGCCGTCGTCCTGCTGGGGACGCTGACCTTCGCGGGGCTGGGGCTCCTGTCGGCCTCCCGCGCCCGCACCATCGAGGGGGTGAGCGGGATCCTCAACCTGGGGATGCTCCCGATGTTCGTGCTCTCGGGGGTGTTCTTCCCCGCCTCCCGCTACCCGGACGCCCTGCAGCCGTTCGTGCAGGCGCTCCCGCTCACCGCGCTCAACGACGCCCTGCGCGCCGTGTACAACGACGGGCTGCCGCTCCTGTCCGCGGCGGGGGAGCTGGCGATCCTGGCGGCGTGGATGGGGGGGTCGTTCGTACTGGCGTTCAGGATCTTCCGCTGGCAGTGATCAGAGCAGGAGAGGGAGCCCCTATGCTCTACATGATCGTCGAGCGCTTCCGCGACGGGGACGCCCTCCCCGTCTACCGCCGCTTCCGCGACCGGGGGAGGATGGCGCCCGAGGGGGTGCGCTACGTGGCGAGCTGGGTCACGGACGATCTCCGGCGCTGCTTCCAGGTGATGGAGTGCGAGGACCGGGGGCTCCTGGAGGAGTGGATGGCGAAGTGGCGGGACCTGGTGGACTTCGAGGTGCACCCGGTGATCACCTCCGCCGAGGCGGCGGCCATGGTGGCACCCCGTCTCTGATCGGCGGCCGGGCTGCCGGCCGCCACGGGAAGCGCTCCGCGAGAGGGGGGGAAACGGCCGGGGGGGGATTTTGTATTGCGGGCGTGCCAAACCCCTCCCGGGGGGTTACATTGGCCGCCGCAACCGGCAGTCCACCTCTTCCGTTCGCTTGCTGAATGAGCACTCCGACCGGGATCTCCGCTCCGCCCGCCGTCACGGTGGACGAGCTCTGCGGCTATCTCCAGCGCACCCAGCCGGGCGACACCGGCGCCCTCTGCGACTTCGCCCGCATCTTCTTCGCCAAGGTCCCCCGCCCCCTCCTCCAGGAGCGGAGCGTGGCGCAGCTCGCCGCGCTCACGGCGGGCGCCTTCCGCTTCGTGGAGCGCGGCCGCCCGGACCGGGTCAGCGTGGAGGTCACGGACCCGGGGAGCGAGGGGTGGAGCGCCCCGGTGACGGTGATCCGCGCGCAGCTCGGGGACCGGCCCTTCATCGTGGACACCATCCGGGAGTTCCTCAACGCGCAGGGGATCGCCATCCAGCACTTCATCTACCCGGTGCTCCGTGTCCACCGCGGGCCGGACGGGGAGGTGGTGGGGATCGGCGTCCCGGCCTCCGGGGAGGGGGGGGAGCTGCAGTCGATGGTGCACTGCGAGGTGGAGCCCCTCCCCGAGGCGGAGCGGGCGGAGATCCGCGCCGAGATCGAGCGGCGGCTGACCGACGTGATGGTCGCCACCGCGGACTTCGACGAGATGCTCGCCGCGGCCGACCGGGTGGCGGCGGTAGTGGAGGGGTACGCCGCCGCCTTCCCCGACCGCGCGGACGACTACCGCGAGGTGGTGGAGTTCCTCCGCTGGCTCAAGGACGGGCACTTCGTCTTCCTGGGGTACCGCGGGTACGACATCGTCGGGACCGACGGGGAGCGCGCGGTGCAGGTGGAGGAGGGCTCGGGGCTGGGGATCCTCCGCGACGACCGTCCCTCCCGCTACTCCGTCCCCGTCCCCCTCTCCGAGCTCCCGGAGGAGCTGCGACGGCGGGTGGTGGACGGCCCCATGCTGATCATCAACAAGGCCGAGTCGGAGTCCACGGTGCACCGGCGCGTCCGGATGGACTACATCGGGGTCAAGAAGCTGGACGACGCCGGCCGGGTGTCGGGGGAGCAGCGCTTCCTGGGGCTCTTCACCTCCAAGGCGTACGGCGAGCACGCCGAGGCCATCCCCATCCTCCGCCAGAAGCTGGCCCAGATCCTGGCCTCCTCCGGGACCCGCCCGGGATCGCACGACTACAAGGAGATCATCACCATCTTCAACTCGATGCCCAAGGAGGAGCTCTTCCAGGCATCGACCCAGGAGCTGGAGCAGGAGGTGCAGACCGTCCTGGGGCTCCTCTTCTCCGACGAGGTGCGGGTGGTGATCCGCCCGGACCGGCTGCGCGAGGGAGCCAGCGTGATGGTGATCCTCCCCCGCGGCAAGTACAGCCAGGAGGCCCGCCAGCGGATCCAAGTGGCGGTCACCCGCCACCTGGGGGGGACGGTGGTGCACTACTACCTCTCCATGAGCGCCGGCGAGCAGGCGCGGCTCCACTTCTACGTCTCCGCCCCCGCGGAGACGGTGCAGGCGGCCGACGCGCGGGCGCTGGAGCACGAGGTGGAGCAGCTGACCCGCTCCTGGGAGGAGCGCCTGCGCGACGGGCTGGGCGCGGGTGCGGAGGCGGCGGAGCTGGCGGAGCGGTACGCCCCCGCCCTCAGCGAGGAGTACCGCGCCGCCAACACCCCCGCCGCCGCGGTGCACGACGTCCTGCAGATGGAGCGGATGCGCCTGGAGGCGCGCGAGGCCACCGTGGCGCTGCGCAACGCTCCCGAGGAGCGGCAGGGGGAGCTGGGGACAGCCACCGTCCTCAAGCTGTACCTCCGCGACCGCCGGCTGGTGCTCTCGGACTTCATGCCGATCCTGGAGGACGCCGGGATCCGGGTGATCGAGATCGACACCTTCTCGGTGGCCGGGGCCGGGCTCCCGCGCTTCATGATCTACTCCTTCCTGGTGCAGGAGCGGGAGGGGGGGGTGGTCACCGGGGAGATCTTCCCGATCCTGGCGGAGATGCTCCTGGCGGTGTGGACCGGGGACGCCCCGGAGGACCCCTTCAACGCCCTGGTGCTCCGCGCCGGGCTGCGCTGGCGCGAGGTGGACGTGCTGCGCACCTACGCCAACTACGCCACGCAGATCGGCGCCGTCCCCACCCGCACGGCTTCGTCGCGGGCGATGGCCCGCTACCCCGAGGTGGCGCGCCTCCTGGTCCGCCTCTTCCGCGCCCGCTTCGACCCGGCCGCCGCCTCCGCGCAGGAGGAGGCGGCGCTGCGCGGCGGGCTGAACCGGGCGCTGGAGGCGGTCACCTCCCTGGCCGACGACCGGGCGCTCCGGCGCCTGGCAGCGCTGGTGGTGGGGACGGTCCGCACCAACTACTACCGCTGCGGCGGCGCCGACCCGACGAAGCGGAGCGGCGGCGCCCCCTACATCTCCGTCAAGATCCGCTCGGCGGAGGTGGAGGAGCTGAAGAAGTCGCGCCTCCTGTACGAGGTGTACGTCCGCTCCTCGCGGATGGAGGGGATCCACCTCCGCGCCGCTCCGGTGTCGCGCGGGGGGATCCGCTGGTCGGACCGCCCCGACGACTTCCGCACCGAGGTGCTGGGGCTGGTGACCACCCAGGTGGTCAAGAACGCCACCATCGTCCCCTCCGGCTCCAAGGGCGGCTTCATCACCAAGCGGGTCTTCGCGGACCGCGAGGAGATGGGGCGGGAGGCGGCCGAACAGTACCGGACGCTGATGCGCGGGCTCCTGGACCTCACCGACAACTTCGTGGAGGGGCGGGTGGTCCCGCCCGAGGGGGTGGTCCGCCACGACGGCGACGACCCCTATCTGGTGGTGGCGGCGGACAAGGGGACGGCGCACCTCAGCGACGTGGCCAACGCGGTGGCGGCGGAGTACGGCTTCTGGCTGGGCGACGCCTTCGCCTCGGGCGGGAGCCACGGCTACGACCACAAGGAGGAGGGGATCACCGCCCGGGGCGGGTGGGAGTGCGTCAAGCGGCACTTCCGGGAGATGGGGAAGGACATCCAGAAGGAGCCGTTCACCGTGGCGGGGATCGGGGACATGAGCGGCGACGTGTTCGGGAACGGGATGCTCCTCTCCCGGCAGATCCGCCTCCTGGCCGCCTTCGACCACCGCCACGTCTTCCTGGACCCGGACCCCGACCCGGCGACCAGCTTCGCCGAGCGGGAGCGCCTCTTCGCCCTCCCCCGCTCCAGCTGGGACGACTACGACCGCGCCCTGCTCTCGCAGGGGGGGATGATCGTCCCCCGCGCCTCCAAGGCGGTCCCGCTGACCCCGCAGGTCCGCGCCGCCCTGGGGCTCCCGGACGAGGTGGAGAGCCTGGACGGGGAGGGGCTGATCCGCGCCGTGCTCCAGGCCCCGGTGGAGCTCCTCTGGAACGGCGGGATCGGCACCTACGTCAAGCACTCCGACGAGACCCACGCCGACGCCGGGGACACCACCAACGACCCGGTGCGCGTGAACGCGGACGAGCTGCGCTGCCGCGTGGTGGGCGAGGGCGGGAACCTGGGCTTCACCCAGCGAGGGCGGATCCAGTACGCCGTGCTCGGCGGACGGATCAACACCGACGCGCTGGACAACTCCGCCGGCGTGGACATGTCGGACCACGAGGTCAACCTCAAGATCCTCCTGAACCGGGTGGTCCGCGATGGCGACCTGACGGAGGAGGGGCGCAACACGCTCCTGGAGGCGATGACCGACGAGGTGTCCCGCCTGGTGCTGCGCAACAACTTCGGGCAGTCGCTGGCGGTGTCGCTCGACCAGGCGCGGAGCCGGGAGGCGCTGGACGACTTCGCGGTGCTGACCCGGGCGCTGGAGCGCGACGGCCGGATCGACCGCGTGGTGGAGGGGATCCCCTCCCTGGACCAGATGCAGGAGCGGGCGCAGACCGGGCTGGGGCTCACCCGCCCCACCCTCTCCGTCCTCCTGGCCCACGCCAAGCTGTACGCCAAGTCCCACCTCCTGGCCTCGGCGCTCCCGGACGACCCGGCGCTGGAGCCGTACCTGGAGGGGTACTTCCCCCGGGAGGCGGTGGAGGCGGCTGGATCCGAGCGGCTGCGGGAGCACCAGCTCCGGCGGGAGATCGTCACCACCGAGCTGGTCAACGACCTGGTCAACCTGATGGGGTCGTCGTTCCTGCACCGGGTGGCGCACGAGACTGGGAGCGAGATCCCCGCGGTGGTGCGGGGGTGGGTGGTCGCCGCGTGGATCGCCGGCGCGGAGGAGATCCGGGCCGACCTCGCCGCCGCGGAGGGGCGCTTCCCCGCCGAGGTGGTGTACCGCTGGGTGGGGGGGCTCGCCCGGGTGCTGGAGGCCACCACCCACTGGGTCATGGCCCACGTCCCGGCGGAGGCGTCCACCGCGTCGGTCATCGAGGAGCTGCGCGCGGGGCTGGCCTCCCTGAGGGGGAGCTTCGCCGTCACCGTCACCGGGGAGGACCGCAAGGTCTTCCTGGCGCGCCTGGGGGAGCTGCAGGACCACGGGGTGGAGCGGGCGCTGGCGGAGCGGCTCATCACCCTCCGCTTCCTCCCGCAGCTTCTGGACGTGCTGAAGATCGCGCGGGACGGAGGCGCGGACCCGGTGGAGGCGTCGCGCGCCTACTACCGGGTGTCGGAGTGCTTCGCCACCGCGGAGCTGCGCCAGACGGTACTCCGCGCGGCCGGCGACGGCGCCTGGGAGAAGCGGTACGCGCAGGCGCTGGCGGAGGACGTGGCGCAGGCGCAGCGCAGCATCGTGCAGGCGGCGTTGCGGGGCGGGGCCACCGGCGAGGGGGTGGACGCCGCTCTGGCCGAGTTCACCCGGACGCGGGCGCGGGAGGTGCAGGCGTACCGGGGGCTGCTGGAGGAGCTGCGCGCGGACGAACGGGCCCCGCTCGCCGGGTGGGCCATGGCGGTGCGGGTGCTGCGGGGGATCGCGGGATGATCGAGAGATGAACCGTCTTTTGGAACGGCAACGGCTCGATTCGGGCGTGTCCCCCCTGGCGGGGGGCCGGGCTGGCGCTCCGTAAGCCAGCACACAACGCTGGCTAAGGGAGTCGAGCCCCGACGGAACTGTTGTCGGGTCTCGCCCCTTACAGGCGCACATCCTCACGCAACTGTCGAACGACCGGGCCCCGCCGGATCTTCCCGGCGGGGCCCTTCGCTTCCTCCCTTCCTACCAGCGGGGGTTGGCCCGGAGGAGCTCCCGCGCGGCATCGGCGTCCACCGGGGGCGAGAAGAGGTACCCCTGCGCGTAGTCGCAGCCCAGCGTGCGCAGCGTGGCGAGCTGCTCTTCGCTCTCCACCCCTTCCGCGACCACCGGCACCCCCAGGCTGCGCGCCAGCCCCACGATGGTGCGCACGATCTCCCCGTCGCCCTGCCGCCCCGCCGCCCCTTCGTCGAGGCCGCGGATGAACGAGCGGTCGATCTTGATGGCATTCAGGGGGAGCTGGTGCAGGTAGCTCAGGGAGGAGTAGCCGGTGCCGAAGTCGTCCAGGTAGAGATGAACCTCCTTTGCCTTCAGCCGGTGCAGCAGCGCGGAGGAGGCGGCGGGGTCCTCCAGCATGGAGCTCTCGGTCAGCTCCAGCTTCAGGGAGCGGGGGGGGAGACCGTTCGCGCGCAGGAGTCGGTCGATCTCCTCCACCAGCCCGGGGGCGCGCAGCTGCCGGGGGGACACGTTGACGCTGACCTCCAGCGTCTCCGCGGCCGGGAGCCGGGCCCGCCACTCCGCCAGCTGCCGCATCGCTTCCGAGAGCACCCAGCTCCCCAGCGGCAGGATCAGCCCGGTGTCCTCCATCACCGGGATGAAGCGGTCCGGCGGGACCGGGCCGCGCTGCGGGTGCTCCCAGCGGGCCAGCGCCTCCAGCGCGGCGATCCTCCCCATGGTCAGGGAGACGATCGGCTGGTAGTGCAGCCGGAACTCCTTCCGCTGCAGCGCGTGGCGGAGGTCCGTCTCCAGCTGCAGGCGCTCCAGGGCGGCGGCGTGCATGGACCGGTCGAACACCGCGTACTGCCCCAGGCCAGCGGCCTTGGCCGAGTACATCGCCATGTCCGCATCCCGGAGCAGGTGCTCGGGAGGTCCCCCGCTCCCGTCGGACAGGACGATCCCGATGCACGCGGTGGTGAAGGTCTCGTAACCGTGCAGGTCGAGGGGGACGGCCAGGGCGTCGAGGATCCGCTCCGCCGTCCGCACCGCCTCGTCCCGCCCGGCACCCTCCAGCAGGATGACGAACTCGTCCCCGCCGAAGCGGCCCACGGTATCCTCGGGCCGCACGCAGCCGCGCAGCCGGAGCGCCACCACGCGGAGCAGCTCGTCGCCCTCGACATGCCCCAGCGAATCGTTGATCACCTTGAAGCGGTCCAGGTCCAGGAAGAGGACCGCGCAGGGGGCGCAGGGACGCTCAGCCGCCCGGGCTAGGCGCTCCCCCAGGAGCACCCGGTTGGGGAGCCCGGTGAGCGGATCGTGCAGCGCGCTGTGCCGAAGCCGCTCCTCCAGGGCCAGACGCTCGGCCTCCGCCTGCCTCCGCTCCGTGATGTCCTCCACCATCGCGATGCAGAAGCGCGGCCTCCCCTCGGAGTCGCGCACCACCGAGGTGGTGAGGCGGACGGGGAGCACCGAACCGTTCCGGCAGCGGTAGCGCTTCTCCATCTGGTAGTGCGACAGCTTCCCCTCTACCAGTTGCCGGAAGAGCGGGACGTTGCGCGCGTTGTCGTCGGGGTGGTTCAGGGTGGTGAAGGCCATCCCCCGCAGCTCGTCCAGCGGATAGCCGGTCATTCGCAGGAAGGCGGCGTTGGCCTCGATGAAGCGCCCGTCCATGTCCACCACCCCGATCCCCATCGCGCTCCCCTCGAAGACGGCGCGGAACCACTCCTCGCGACTTCGCAGGGTGCGGAGGAGCTCGTCGGGGTCGGCGAGGGAGGGTCGGAAGAGCAGGTCGGGGTTTCTCATGAGCGCCGCGGCCCGGTTCAGCTCCCCGGGGGAGCCGGAGCCGCACCGGCCTCAGGGGTGGTCCCCCGGCACCCCAGCGTCGCCGCCGAGGCGGCCACGGAGGTGGTGACCGGGAGCGCGGCGGGGTGATTCACCACGAGGGCCGCCAGGAGGCCGAGGGCGCTCCCCCCCAGGGTGCCGAGGAAGGCCCGCCCGAAGCGGTCGCCGTACCGGCACCCGTCCCCGAGCGCCGGCGCGGCCGCCAGGGCGGAGGTCCCGATCACGCTCCCGGCGATGGCGCCCAGGAAGAGACCCTCGAACCCCGGGTCCTCGCACCCCGTGCAGCGCGGGAGCAGCCCGTACCCCAGCACCCCTCCGACAAAGACTCCGCCCAGCCACCCCAGCCCCCCGGTGGCGGCGCGGGTGAGGAAGCGGTCTCCCCTGGGGGAGGAGGGCGGCTGCGCTTGCAGTGCGGTCGGGGTCTCGGGCGCCCCGGTCTCCACGCGGAGCGGGCCGAGCCCGGGGAGTTCGGCGTCGGCGCGCCGCTGGGCGGGGACAGGGGTTGCGGCGAGGGCGAACAGCAAGACCAGGCCGAGGATGCGCATACGGCTCGGGGAACGGGGTGGCAGGGAAGGCCGCGGAGTGGAGGCCTACCGGCGATCGGCGCGGCGCCCTCCGCCCGTGCTCATCGCCCGGTCCAGCGCCGCCTTCTCGTCAGGGGTGAGGTGCCGGTACGCGCCCCGGGGGAGGCCGCCCAGCGCAAGCGGGCCGACAGCCACCCGCACCAGCCGGAGCACCCCCACCCCCAGAGTCTCCAGGAGGCGGCGGATGTGGCGGTTCTTCCCCTCGTCGAGCACCACCTCCAGCCAGCTGTTCCGGGTCCCGGAGCGCAGCAGGTGGACGCGCTTCGCCGCCAGGAAGTCGCCCTCCCGGGTGGCGGCGCCCTCGGTCATCGCCCGCAGGAGCGCCTCGTCCGCCAGCCGGTCCACCTGCACGTGGTAGGTCTTGTCCAGGTGGGTCTCCGGAGCCAGGACCCGGGCCGCCCAGCGGGTGTCGTTGGTGAGGAGGAGGAGCCCCTCGCTGGCCCGGTCCAGCCGCCCCACCGGGGAGAGCCAGGGGAGGTCGGGGTCGGTGACGCAGTCGTACACCGTCCCCCGCCCCCGCTCATCCGCCGCGGTGGTCACCAGACCGCGCGGCTTGTTCAGCATCAGGTAGACCCGCGCCTCCGCGGCGACCCGCTCCCCGTCCACCTCGATCCGGTCGCGGTCCGGGTCCACCCGCAGGGCGGGGTCGCGCCGCACCACTCCGTTGACCCGCACCCGCCCCTCGCCCACCATCTCCTGCGCCCGGGAGCGGGAGCAGAGCCCCAGCTTGGAGAGGGCGCGGGCCAGACTGACCCGGGGGTGCCGCCCGGGGGGTGCCACCGGGGGTGGCCTACCGCGGGCCCGCGATCTGCGAGCGGTCCGCGGGCGCCCGCACCGTGTCCTGGGGGGCGCAGGCGGCGCCCAGCAGGAGGAGTGCTCGGGTCATCGACGGCTCCCGGTCCAGAGTTCACTGGGTAGCTTCATTTGTTTAACCCCGTGCGGCGAGTATCGGTTCCCGGGGCTCCCGGGCCTCGCTCCGGGAGAGCTCCTCCCGGACCAGCCTGGGGGGGAGGATCCAGTCCAGGAGCGGGGTGGTCATGAAGGTGGTCGCCAGCGCCATCAGCACCATCATGGCGAAGAGCGTCGGGGAGATCACCCCGATGTCCAGCCCCACGTTGAGGATCACCAGCTCCATCAGCCCCCGGGTGTTCATCAGCACTCCCAGTGCCCCCGCCTCCCGCCAAGGCATCCCGGTGGCCCGCGCCGCCAGGGTGGAGCCGCCGAACTTCCCGGCGACCGCCACAGCCACCACCAGCGCGCAGAGCCCGCACCAGGAACAGGTAGAGCAGGGCGAAGCGGCCCGCAGGGACCAAATGGCCATTCAGGAAGGGGTTTCCAGGCTGCGGCCCGTCGGGTCCGGCCTCCCGGTATCCGCATTGCGATATCGCACCCCGCGCGGGCGGGGGCTACCTTGTCCCTCCCCTGCTCCGCGCCGGGCGGACCACAGGGCGCCGCGGGGTGTATTCCGGGGCCGGGTTCCCGAGGCAGATTCAAGAAAGGTACGCGTGCGACGACATCTCCTTGCCCCCGTGGCCGGCATCGCGCTCCTGGCCGCCTGCAGCGACACCACCCCCGGCACCGGCCCGGAGTGCGCGTCAGCGCCCCGGCTCTCCGAGGCACCCTCCCCCCTGAGCGCCCCGTCCCCCTTCGACGCGGAGTTCCGGCGCGCGGCGGCGGAGTTCGGCGTCCCGGTGGAGCTGCTGCGCTCCATCGGGTACGTGGAGACGCGCTGGGAGATGGTACGCGGCGGGGAGGAGTTCCCCGGCCTCCCGCCTGCCTTCGGGGTGATGGCGCTGCGCGGGGAGCGCCTCCGGCGCGGGGCGGAGCTGGCCGGAGTATCGGAGGAGGCCACGCGGACCGACCCCGCAGCCAACATCCGCGCCGCCGCCGCCCTCCTGCGCGGCCATGCCGGCGCGCTGGGGATCCGCGGGGAGGACCCCGAGGACTGGGCCCCGGCGGTGGCGCGCTTCAGCGGCATCGACTCCCCGGAGGGGCAGGCCAGCTACGTGCGCGACGGGGTGTACCGGGCGCTCCGGGGCGGCGCCGCCGCCTCCCGATCGTCCGCCGGCCCTCCCTGCAAGGAGGACCCGCCCACCAACCCGAATCCCTCCAGCCCCGTGGAGCATCCGGGCGCGGTGTGGCGCCCCTCCCCCAACTTCAACGAGCGCACCACCCCCGTGCACATGGTCATCGTCCACACCTGCGAGGGCTCGTACGCGGGGTGCTGGAGCTGGCTGGCCAACCCCGCCTCGGGGGTGAGCGCCCACTACGTAGTGCGGGAGGACGGGGCGGAGATCACGCAGCTCGTCGCCGAGGCGAAGCGCGCCTGGCACATCGGCGCCACCTACGACTGCAACCTCAACGGGGCGCACGAGTGCTCCACCCTGCACGGGGTGCAGTCCAACCACTTCACCATCGGGGTGGAGCACGCGGGGTACGCCTCGCAGACCTCCTGGCCGGCCGCGCAGATCGACACCTCGGCGAAGCTGGTGTGCGAGGTCACGAAGCGGTGGCAGATCCCCCGCGATCGCTTCCACATCGTGGGGCACGCGCAGCTCCAGCCGTACAACCGCACCGACCCGGGCGCGAACTGGCCCTGGGCGGAGTACCTCGCCCGGATCGACGCGCACTGCGCGGGGTGAGGGAGAGGAGCATGGCGATCGCCAGCATCGACCCCGCCACCGGGGCAACCCTGCGCACCTTCGAGCCGCACACCGACGCGGAGCTGGAGGAGCGGCTGGCGCGCTCCGCGAGCATCTTCCGCGAATTCCGGCGCACCCCGTTCGCCGAGCGGGCGCGGTGGATGACCCGGGCGGCGGAGATTCTGGAAGGGGAGAAGGACGCCCTGGGGCGGCTGATGACCACGGAGATGGGGAAGCCGCTCAAGGCGGCGGTCGCGGAGGTGGAGAAGTGCGCCTGGGCGTGCCGCTACTACGCCGAGAACGCCGAGCGCTTCCTGGCCGACGAGGAAGTACGCACCGACGCCACTCGGAGCTGGATCGCGTACCAGCCGCTCGGGCCGGTGCTGGCCATCATGCCCTGGAACTTCCCCTTCTGGCAGGTCTTCCGCTTCGCCGCCCCGGCGCTGATGGCCGGCAACCCCGGGCTCCTCAAGCACGCCTCCAACGTCCCGCAGTGCGCCCTGGCCATCGAGGAGGTGCTCCGGCGCGCGGGGTTCCCGGAGGGGGCCTTCCAGACGCTCCTGGTCGGCTCCGACCGGGTGGAGCGGGTAATCGACGACCCCCGGGTGATGGCGGTGACGCTCACCGGGAGCACCCCCGCAGGGCGGAGCGTGGCCGCGGCGGCAGGGCGGCGGATCAGGAAGACGGTGCTGGAGCTGGGGGGGAGCGACCCCTTCATCGTGATGCCCAGCGCCGACCTGGACGAGGCGGTGCAGACGGCGGTCAAGGCCCGGACCATCAACAACGGGCAGAGCTGCATCGCCGCCAAGCGCTTCATCGTCCACGAGGAGGTGTACACGGAGTTCGAGCGGGGCTTCGTGGAGGGGATGCGCGCCCTGCGGGTGGGCGACCCCCTGGACGAGTCCACGGACATCGGGCCGCTGGCGACGCGGAGCATCCGCGACGAGGTGCACGAGCAGGTACGGAAGTCGGCCGAGGCGGGAGCCCGGGTGCTCACCGGAGGGACGATCCCGGACCGCCCGGGGTGGTACTACGAGCCCACCGTGCTGGTGGAGATCCCCGAGGACTCCCCCGCGTACCGGGAGGAAGTGTTCGGCCCGGTGGCGATGCTCTTCCGCGTCCCGGACGCCGATGCGGCGATCCGCCTGGCCAACGACACCGTGTTCGGGCTGGGGAGCAGCGTCTGGACCCGGGACGAGGGGGAGCGCCGCCGCTTCGTGGAGGAGATCGAGGCGGGGTGCGTGTTTGTCAACGCCATGGTGGCCTCCGACCCGCGCCTCCCCTTCGGCGGGGTCAAGGAGTCCGGCTACGGGCGGGAGCTGTCCGCCTTCGGGATCCGGGAGTTCGTCAACGTCAAGACGGTGTACGTCAGGGACTCCGCTGGCTCGTACCGCAGCGAGACGGAGTGAGCTGTCGGCTATGATGAAGGTAAAGGAGGTGGTCCGGATGCTTGAGCGAGACGGCTGGTACCTGGTCCGAACACGCGGAAGCCATCACCAGTACAAGCACCCTGCTCGCCCTGGTCTCGTGACGGTCCCTGGAAACCCGAACGACGAACTCGCGCCTGGAACGCTCAACAGCATCCTCAAACAGGCAGGGATGAAGCCATGAAGTACCTCGTCGTGATGGAGCGGACCCGGACCGGTTACTCCGCGTATTCTCCCGACCTCCCCGGGTGCGTGGCAACGGGGGAGACACGGGACGAGGTGGAGCAGAACATGCGCGAGGCAATCGAGTTCCACCTGGACGGCCTCCGGGAGGAAGGCTTGCCGATCCCCGAGCCCGTCACCACCAGCACGTACGTAGAGATTCCAGCCTGAGCCGAAAGAGATGGCCGCCGTAAACTCCACCATGCTCCCCCTGGGCACCCCTGCCCCGGACTTCGCCCTCCCCGACACTGAGGGGCGGACGGTCTCCCTCGACGACTTCCGGGACGCACCGGCGCTCCTGGTGATGTTCATCTGCAACCACTGCCCGTACGTGAAGCACCTGCGCGCAGGGCTCGCCGAGCTGGCCGCGGCGTACCAGCAGAGGGGCGTAGCCGTGGTGGGGATCAACTCCAACGACGCCGAGCGCTACCCGGCCGACTCCCTGGGAATGATGCGGCGGGAGAAGGAGGAGGTGGGCTACCCCTTCCCCTACCTGTTCGACGCCACACAGGGGGTGGCGAAGGCGTATCGCGCCGCCTGTACCCCGGACTTCTTCCTCTTCGACGGGGAGCGGCGGCTGGTGTACCGCGGGCAGTTCGATGACTCCCGCCCGGTGAACGGTCTCCCCGTCACCGGGCAGGACCTGCGCGCCGCCCTGGACGCGGTGCTGGAGGGCCGTCCCGTCCCCGCCGAGCAGCGGCCCAGCATCGGGTGCAGCATCAAGTGGAAGCCGGGAAACGAGCCGGAGTGGTTCGGATGAGCGGGGAGACACGCAGACGATCGAGGCGATGACCGGAGGACGAAGTGGCTACCCCGCCCGCCCGGCGGAGACCTCCGTCCCCATCCACCCGCCGATCGCCGCGCGGTGGAGCCCCTCGCGCTTCGACGAGCGTCGCGACGTGTCCCGCGAGGAGCTGCTCGCCCTGCTGGAGGCGGCGCGCTGGGCCCCCTCCTCCGGGAACGAGCAGCCCTGGCGCTTCCTGGTGGTCCCGCGCGGCCACCCGCGCCGCGCCGCGGTGGAGGCGGCGCTCCGCCCGGGGAACGCCTATGCGAGGCGGGCCCCGGTCCTCCTGGTCTCGGTGGCGAAGCTGACCCGCGAGAAGAAAGGGGATCCCAACGCCTGGGCGGAGCACGACACCGGCCTCGCCACCGCCATGCTCCTGGTACAGGCCACGGTCCTGGGGATCGCCACCCATCCGATGGGGGGGTGGAGCGCCGAGGTGCTCCGGGAGGCGCTGGAGATCCCCGCGGAGTACCGCCCCCTGGCGGTGATCGCGGTGGGGCGGCACGACCCCACCCTGCGCGACGAGGCGCTGGAGGAGAGGGAGGACCGCCCCCGCAAACGCAGGCCGTTGGGAGAGACGGCCTTCTACGGCGCGCTGGGGGAGGAGCCGGTGACGTGAGCGGCGGGCCGGAGCGGGAGCTGCACGCGAGCTGGGACGCCAACGCCGCCGCCTGGTCGGAGGCGGTGCGCGGGGGGCGGATCCCCAGCCGGCGCGTCGGGACCGACGCCGCCATCCTGGCCGCGGTGGAGCGGGACCCGGGGCGGCGGGTGCTGGACGTGGGGTGCGGGGAGGGGTGGCTGGCCCGGGCGCTGGCGGCGCGGGGATACGAGGTGACGGGCGTGGACGGGAGCCCGGAGCTGGTGCGCCGCGCCCGGGAGGCGGGAGGCGGCGCCTTCCGCGTGCTCCGCTACGAGGAGATCGTCGCCGACCCTGCCCGGGCCGGCGGGCCCTTCGACACCGTGGTGTGCAACTTCGCGCTGCTGGGGGAGGACGTCGCCCCGCTCCTGCGCGCGCTCGGCACGCTGCTGGCCCCCGGGAGCCTCCTCCGGGTGCAGACGGTGCACCCCTTCACCGCCTGTGGGGACGCCCCGTACCGGGACGGGTGGCGCACCGAGACGTTCGCGGGGTTCGAGTCCCCGTTTCCCGCCGAGATGCCCTGGTACTTCCGCACGGTGGCGTCGTGGCTCGCCGCCGTCCGCGAGGCGGGGCTGGATCTGGCGGAGATGGGAGAGCCGCTCCACCCCGAGACCGGACGCCCGCTCTCCCTCCTCCTGGCGCTGCGCCCTCGCCCGGCGGGCTGAGAGATCCCTTCCCCTGGTCCCTCCCCGGAGTTGCGCATGGTTGTATCATGCCTTACTCCGCGCCAGCCCGGCCCCCCGCCAGGGGGGACACGCCCGCCTCGGCAGTTCCAGAGCAGTTCGGCCGTTCCTGAAACCTTACCCGCCCGGAGGCGTACTCTAGCTCCGACGCCCGATTGTGCGAAGCGCGCCTCCAGCGGATATTCCTCCCCCGGAGCACCACCCGTGAGCAGCGATCTCCTCGCATCGACCCGGAACGTGGCAACCTCGCAGAAGACCCGGGCCCCCCGGCCCGATCCCGCAAAGAGCAGGAAGAAGGACGTCCGCAGCGAGACCTGGGAGTGGGTCAAGTCGCTCGGCTTCGCTGTCGTCCTGTTCCTGGTCATCCGCACCTTCCTGGTGCAGGCCTTCTCCATCCCCTCCGGGAGCATGAAGGACACGCTCCTGGTCGGGGACTACCTGATGGCCAGCAACATCGTCTTCGGACCCCACCTCCCCTTCACCGGCCGCCGCCTCCCCGGGATGCGCGAGCCCCGCCACGGAGACATCGTGGTCTTCCGCCCCACCTACAACCAGCCGGTGATGGACGTGGTGAAGCGGGTGATCGGGGAGCCCGGGGACACGCTGGAGATGCGGGAGGGGGTGGTGTTCCGCGACGGGGGGCGGCTGGAGGAGCCCTACGTGATCCCCTCCACGGCAGACCAGCCGATCGGCTACACCGGGGCCGGAGGGGCCGTCGCGCTCCCCCCGGAGGTGAACCCCGCGCGCTACGGGTACCACAACCACCTGGACGCGCTCCTCCCCTCCGTGGACCGGGACGGCTACCGCCCCACCAACAACACCTGGGGGCCGTTGGTGGTCCCGGCGGGGCACTACTTCCTGATGGGGGACAACCGGGACGAGTCGCTGGACTCCCGCTTCATGGGGTTCATCCCGCGCGACGTGATCCGCGGCAAGCCGATGTTCATCTACTACTCGGTGGACCGGGAGGTGGACCGCCCCTTCCGCTTCCTGACCGCCGTCCGCTGGGGGCGGATCGGGACGATGATCCACTGAGCGCGCCCGCGACGGAACCGCACACCTGCCGATGGCCACGCCCCCGCTCGCTCCCGGGCCGCGCACCCGCCTCCCCGGGGGGGACCTCCTAGCCTTCCGCCGCGACCCCCTCGGCACCCTGGAGCGGGCCGCGCGCGACTTCGGCGACGTGGCCGGGCTCCGCTTCGGCCCCCGCCGCGTCACCCTCCTGAGCGGCCCCGAGCGGGTCCGGGAGGTCCTGGTCACCCGCCACCGGGGGTTCATCAAGAGCTATGCGCTGCAGCGCGCCCGCGTCCTCCTGGGCGAGGGGCTGCTGACCAGCGAGGCGCCGCTGCACCTGCGGCAGCGGCGCCTGGCGCAGCCCGCCTTCCACCGGGAGCGGATCGCCGGTTACGCGGCCACCATGGTGGAGTACGCGGACCGCATGGCCGGGGGGTGGCACGACGGGGCGGAGACGGACGTGTCGCGGGAGATGGCGCGCCTCACCCTGGCGGTGGCGGGGAAGACGCTCTTCGGGGCGGAGGTGGGGGGGAGGCGGACGAGATCTACGCGGCGCTCACCGACGCGCTGGGGCTGTACCGGCGGCTCACCAACCCGCTGGGGCCGCTCCTGGACCGGCTCCCCACCCCGGGGACGCTGCGGATGCGGCGGGCGCGGGCGCGGCTGGACGCCACCATCTACCGGATCATCGGGGAGCGGCGGAGCGGGGAGGACCGGGGCGACCTCCTCTCCATGCTCCTCCTGGCGCAGGATGAGGAGGGGGACGGGGGCGGGATGACCGACCTGCAGCTCCGGGACGAGGCGCTGACCCTCTTCCTGGCCGGGCACGAGACCACCGCCAACGCCCTCTCCTGGACCTGGCACCTCCTGTCCGGCAACCCGGAGGTGGAGGCGGCGCTGCACGCGGAGCTGGACAGGGTGCTGGGCGGGCGGCTCCCCACGGTGGACGACCTCCTGGTGCTCCCGTACACCCGCGCGGTACTGGCCGAGTCGATGCGCCTCTTCCCCCCGGCGTACGTGGTGGGGAGGGAGCCCGTGGAGGACCAGGAGATCGGCGGCTACCGCGTCCCCCGCGGCTCCATCGTGCTGATGAGCCCCTGGGTGATCCAGCGCGACCCGCGCTGGTGGCCCGACCCGCTCCGCTTCGACCCCGGGCGCTGGACCCCGGAGAGGGAGGAGGAGCTCCCCCGCTTCACCTACTTCCCCTTCGGCGGGGGGCCGCGGAAGTGCATCGGGGAGGGGTTCGCCTGGACGGAGATGGTGCTCCTCCTGGCGGTGCTGGCGCAGCGCTGGCGGGTCCGGGTGCTCCCCGGCCACCCGGTGGTCCCCGAGCCGATGATCACCCTCCGTCTCCGCCACGGGATCCGTGCCCGGCTGGAGCGGCGCTAGCCTCCTCCCGGCCCCCTTCTCCGCTCTTCTGTTCCCGTCGCTCCTCCTCCCACCCGCGTCGGGCGATCCCCTCCCAGCAGCGCCACACGTCGGGCCGGTCCAGGAGCGCTACGATCTGCGGGTCGAACTGCGTTCCCGCGCCCTCGCGGATCTTCTTCAGCACCTCCTCCGGGGGGAGGGCGTCGCGGTAGGCGCGCGGCTGGCTCAGGGCATCGAATACGTCCGCCACCGAGATGATCCGGGCGGAGAGGGGAATCCGCTCCCCCTCCCACCCGTGGGGGTATCCCGAGCCGTCCCAGCACTCGTGGTGCGAGGAGACGATCCGGGTGATCCCCGGGTGGATCGGCTCCAGCGGAGCCAGGATGTCGGAGCTCTCGTGGGGGTGCGCCTTGATCTCCGCCCGCTGCTCCGGGGTGAGTGGCGCGCGGGAGTGGATGATGTCGAAGAAACGGTCGTCGATCTTCCCCATGTCGTGCAGCAGGGAGGCGACGCGGAGCGTGGCCCGCTCCCGCCGCCCCATCCGCAGCGCTCCCGCCAGCGAGTCGGTGAGGTCGGCGACGCGCCGGGAGTGCCGCGCCGTGACGGCGTCCCCCGCGGTGATGGCGTTGAGGAGAAGCTCCACCAGCGTCCGGTGCAGGCGGCGGTTGCGGTGGTGCCTGCGCCGGGCGTCCGAGGCCCAGGCGGCGCCGAGGACCCCCGCGGCCACCAGAGCGCCCCCCACGAAGGAGCGCGCCTCCCGAAAGTCGAGCATGGATCCCACCGGTGCGGGGTGAAAGGAAACAGACGGGCGGGCGCTCCCACGCACAACTCAAGCCACGGTCGGGGAAGGCGCCCTCGCCCCGGCGGGGACACGCCCGGGCCCCTCGTCCCGGGTCGCTCCTCCGGAGAAGGGCTTGACAATGGTTGGCAGGTACAACTAATATGGTCCGGAGATGGTTGCACGTGCCAACCTTCCGCTGACGATCCGGTCCCCGAGACGCCCCGATGCCTACGCAGATCGCACCGAAGAAGACCGCCGATCCGACCCTGGACGCCGACACCGTGGCGCTGCACCGGGCCCTCACGGAGCTGGTCCGGGTCTACCAGTTCCGCGACCGCGACCGCATCTGCTGCTACGACGTCTCCGTGACGCAGTGCTACGCCCTGGAGGCGGTGGTGCTGGAGGGGCCGCTCACCCTGAACGAGCTGGCCGCCCGCCTGTACCTGGACAAGAGCACGGCCAGCCGGGTGGTGGACGCGCTGGAGCGGAAGGGGTACGTGGAGCGCGCCGCGAGCCCGGAGGACCGGCGGGCGCTGCGGCTGGTCACCACCCCCGCCGGACGGGAGCTGCACGCCCGGATCGAGCGTGACCTGCTGGAGGGGGAGCGGCGCCTGCTGGCCGACTTCGCTCCCGAGGTGCGGCAGGCCATGGCCCGGCTGATCGGAGAGCTGGCCCGCGCCGCGGCCGCGCGGGTGGACGCCTCGGGAGGGAGCTGCTGCAGCATCCCCTGACCGGGACGGGTGCCCCGGAGGGGCTTCCCTCTCCCTGTATAGTTGCAACTAACAACCGCTTTCGAATGGAGCCTGCCATGAGCGCCCTACCCTCCCCCCGCCTCCCCGTCGCCGTGATCGGCGCGGGACCCATCGGCCTGGTGGCCGCCGCGCACCTCGTCGCCCGGGGGGAGACCCCGCTGGTCCTGGAGGCGGGCCCGGGGGTGGGGGCCAGCGTCCGCCGCTGGGGGCACGTGCGGCTCTTCTCCCCCTGGAAGTACCTGACCGACCCGGTCTCCCGGGGGATGCTGGAGGCCGCGGGCTGGACGGCGCCGGACCCGGAGGCGCTCCCGACCGGGGCCGAGCTGGTGGAGCGCTTCCTGGAGCCGCTGGCCACCCTCCCCGGGATCGCGCCGCACCTCCGGCCGGGACGCCGCGTGGTGGCGGTGTCCCGCCAGGGTGTGGACCGGATGAAGACGGCGGGACGGGAGGGGGCGCCCTTCGAGCTGCTGCTGCGGACCGCGGACGGTGGATGGCAGCGGGTGCGGGCGCGGGCGGTGATCGACGCCTCCGGGACCTACACCACCCCGAACCCGCTGGGGGCGAACGGTCTCCCGGCGGAGGGGGAGACGGAGCTGCGGGAGCGGATCCACTACGGGATCCCGGACGTCCTCGGCGGCGAACGCGACCGCTACGCGGGAAGGCGCACCCTGGTGGTGGGGAGCGGCCACTCCGCCTTCAACGCCCTCCTGGACCTGGCGGCGCTGGCGCGGGAGGCGCCGGGGACGGAGACCGTCTGGGCGATCCGGCGGCGGGAGGCGGGGCTCCTCTTCGGGGGTGGGGAGCGGGACGCCCTCCCCGCCCGCGGGAGCCTGGGGACCCGGCTGCGGAGCCTGGTGGAGGCGGGGGAGGTTCGGCTGGTCACCGGCTTCGGGGCGGAGCGGTTGACCCGGAGCGCGCGCGGGATCGTGGTGGAGGGGGGGGAGCAGGTGATCGGGCCGGTGGACGAGGTGGTGGTCGCCACCGGGTTCCGGCCGGACGTGGAGATGCTGCGGGAGCTGCGGACCGCCCTGGACCCGGTGCTGGAGAGCCCCGTCCGGCTGGCCCCGCTCATCGACCCCAACGTGCACAGCTGCGGCACGGTGTACCCCTACGGTTTCGCGGAGCTGGGGCACCCGGAGCCGGACTTCTACGTGGTGGGGATGAAGAGCTACGGACGCGCGCCCACCTTCCTCCTCCTCACCGGGTACGAGCAGGTGCGCTCCGTGGTGTGCGCGCTCACCGGCGACCTGGAGGGTGCGCGGGCCGTGGAGCTGGTGCTCCCGGAGACCGGCGTCTGCTCGGTCGACCTGGCCGGCTCCGCCTGCTGCTCCGCCGCGGAGGAGGGCGGGCCCGCTCCGGTCGCGGGGTCGTGCGGGATCGGCTCCGCCTGCGCCTCCCCGGCCGCGCTCGTGGCGCTGGGGAGCCCGGTGGGGAGGGCCCCCTCCGGCGGGTGCTGCGGGTGAGCCCCACCGCCGCGGCGGGCGCGACGCCGGCGCGGAGGCTTTACTACGGGTGGGTACTGGTGGGGGCGCTCGGGGTCACGGAGACGGTGTCGTACGGGATCCTGTCGTACGCTCTCCCGGTGTTCATCATCCCCCTGGGCCAGGACCCGGGGTGGTCCCGGACGGCAGTGACCGGGGCCTTTTCCCTGGCCTCCCTGGTGGCGGGGGTGGCGGCGGTCCCGGTGGGGCGGTGGGTGGACCGGCACGGGGCGCGGGGGGTGATGACCGCGGGGTCGTGCCTCGCCGTCCTCCTCCTCCTGGCCTGGTCGCGGGTAGAGAGCCTCCCCGCCTTCTACCTGGTGCACGCGGGGCTGGGCGTGGCCATGGCGGCGACCCTGTACGAGCCCGCCTTCGCCGTGGTGGCGAGCTGGTTCGTCCGGCAGCGGGGGCGGGCGCTCACCGTGCTCACCTTCCTGGGCGGCTTCGCCAGCGTGATCTTCGTCCCGCTCGCCACGGGGCTGGTGGAGGCGTACGGGTGGCGGACGGCGCTGGTGTGCCTGGCCGCGCTGCTGGCGCTGCTCACCCTCCCGCCCCACGCCCTCCTCCTGCGCCGCCGTCCCGAGGAGCTGGGACTGGCCGTGGATGGCGGGGCAGTCGGTCCGGCCGCGGCGGCGCCGCCGGAGGCGGAGCGGAGCGTCCCCGCGCGGGAGGCGGTCCGCTCCCGCTCCTTCCGGTGGCTGGCCCTGGCCTTCGGGCTCTCGGCCCTGGTCACCACGGGGCTCACGGTGCACCTGATCCCCCTCCTCCGGGAGCGGGGGTTCGTGGCGGGGTTCGCCGGGGCGGCGCTGGGGGCGGTGGGGGTGATGGCGCTCCCCGGCCGCCTGGTCTTCACCCCGCTGGGGGACCGCTGGCCGCGCCCGGCGGTCACCGCCTCCCTCCTCGCCCTGCAGGCCGCCGGGATCGCCGTGCTCCTCGCCACCCGGAGCGCCGCGGGGGTGTGGACGTTCGTGGTCCTGTTCGGGGCCGGCTTCGGGGCCATCACCCCGGCCCGCGCCGCGCTGCTGGCGGATCTCTACGGGCGCGACCAATATGCCCGCATCGGCGGCGTTCTCGCCCTGGGGGTGGCCCTGGCGCGGGCGGCCGCCCCGGTGGGGGTGAGCCTCCTGTACGCGGCCGAGGGAGGGTACCAGGCCGTGCTCTGGACGCTGCTGGGGATCTCCGCCGCGGCGGGCGTCGCGGTGCTCGCGGCCGGGCGCGGAGAGGCCGGGCCGCCGCCATCCACCACGGAGGAGAACACATGAGCAAATCGGTGGCGGTGCGTCCCGCCGGGCCGGGGGACGCGGCGAGGATCGCCGCGATCTACAACGAGGGGATCCGGGGGCGGGGCGCCACCTTCGAGACCCGCGAGCGCGCCCCGGAGGAGGTGCTGGCCTGGCTGGGCGACCCGCGGTACCCGGTGCTGGTGGCGGAGGACGGGGAGGAGGTGGTGGGGTGGGTCTCGGCCTCCCCCTACCGCCCCCGGGAGTGCTACGCCGGGGTCGCGGAGTTCTCGGTGTACGTCGCCGGCACCCACCGGGGCCGGGGGGTGGGGGATGCGCTGATGCGGGCCTTCCTCCCCGCCTGCGAGGCGGCCGGGCTGTGGAAGGCGCTCTCCCGGATCTTCCCGGAGAACACCGCCTCCCTGGCGCTGTGCGCGCGGCACGGCTTCCGGGAGGTGGGGACGTACCTCAGGCACGGCCGGCTGGAGGGGGCGTGGCGGGACGTGGTGATCGTGGAGTGCCTCCTCGGCCCCGCCGCTCGGTGCTGAGCCGATGCATCGAGCAGGCCTCGCTCCGCGCCTGGCCCGCGCTGGAGGAGGAGCGGCTGGAGGGGTGGACGCTGCGCTTCTCCCGCGGGTACACCAGGCGTGCCAACTCGGTGATCCCCGCCGGACCGCTCCCCGCCAACCCGGAGGTGCGGGTGGCCGCCTGCGAGGCGAGGTATGCCGCGCGGGGGCTCCCGGCGGTGTTCCGCCTCACCTCGCTGGGCGCCGACCCCGAGCTGGACCGGGTGCTGGAGGGGCGCGGGTACCGGGAGATCGACCCCACCGGGGTGCTGCACCGGCCGCTGGACGACTCCGCTTCGGAGGCGTCGGCATCCCTCACCGAGCTGGACGCCGACGCCTGGCTCGCCCGGTTCGCCTGCTTCCACGCCACGCCGCCGGAGCGGCACGCCACCCACGCCGAGATCGTACGTTCCATCCGGTTCCCCTGCCTGTTCGCCTCCGTGGCCGTGGACGGCGAGCCGGCGGCGTGCGGGCTGGGGGTGCTGGACGGGGAGTGCTTCGGCTTGTTCGACCTGGTGACTGCGCCGGAGCGGCGCGGCCGCGGCCTGGGGACGGCGCTGGTGGTGGGGATGCTCGCCCGGGCGCGGGAGCGCGGCGCCTCTACCAGAGGCTAGGCTTCCGCGAGCTGTACCGCTACGTCTACCGCGTGGCCGCGCTGTGAGGGAAGGGCAGGGCATGTGTCTTGCTAAGCGAATACTCCTTAATGGTTTAGGAGCCCTTGCGGGCTGAGGCGGGATCACGGAGCGGCAACGGACCATGCTGGGCGACCAACTCCTCAAGCGCGCGCTGACCGACGGCGAGACCGGCCTCGCCAACCGGATCTCCCTCCGGCTGGAGCTGGAGCGGGCGATCGCGCGGGCGGAGCGCTACGGGTTCCCGCTCGGCCTGGTGCGGGTGTGCTGCGGCGCGGCGGACGCGGAGGCGGCGCGGGAGCTCTTCCGGCACCTGGCCGGGGGGGTGCGCCGCGCCGACTGCCTGGCGCGCACCGGGGACCGCGAGGTGACCCTGCTCCTGAGCCACGACGACGCGGACGAGGCGCCCAGGGTGGTGGACCGGCTGACCCGGATGTGCGACGAGTTCCGGGCGGTGCCGCGGTGGGCGTCGGTGGAGACCCGGGTCCAGAGCGAGGTGGAGACCGCCGACGTACGCAGGCTGCTGGACCGGATCTGAGGCGCTCCCTCAACGAACGGCGCGATCGAAGTGCTGGCGCCCTGCGCCGCGGGCGATTAGCTATGTCAGCGTAGTCTCCAGGCTGTCCTCCCTTCCGTCCTCCCCCAACCCCCTCCGGCCATGCGCAAGCTGCTCAGGTGGCTCGGCATCGGGCTCGGTGCCGTCGTCGGACTCGTCCTCCTCGCCGCGGGAATCCTGTACTTCGTCGGCTCCGCGCGGGTGAACCGCACCTTCACGGTGCGCACCGCCGCGCTCCGCATCCCCGGCGACTCCGCCACCCTGGCGCGCGGGGCCCACCTGGCCCGGACCAACGGGTGCAACGACTGCCACACCCCGGACTTCCGGGGACAGGTGATGCTCGACGTCCCCCCCTTCCGGGCGGTCGCCGCCAACCTCACCCGCGGCCGCGGCGGGGTCGGCGCCCGCTACACGGACGAGGACTGGGACCGGGCCATCCGCCACGGCGTCAAGCCCGACGGACGGCCGGTGATCGTGATGCCCTCGGCCGCCTTCCACCGGATGAGCGACGAGGACGCCGCCGCCCTGATCGCGTACCTGAGGACCCTCCCCCCGGTGGACCACCCGCTCCCGCAGACCGAGATCCACGCGATGGGGCGCATCGTCGCGGTATTCCAGGACCTGACCAACGAGGTCCGCACCGGGCCGGCGCGGGCGGGCCACACCCCCCCGGTGGGCCCGACGGCGGAGTACGGGGCGTACCTCGCCTCCATCACCTGCGCCTACTGCCACGGGGAGGACCTGCGCGGCGACGCGAGCCCGCCCATCCCGGGGTCGCCGCCCGCGCCCAACCTGGCCGGAGCGGGGCAGTGGCCGCTCGACGGGTTCAGGCGGGCGCTGCGCACGGGGGTGACGCCCCACGGGCGGAGGCTGGACCCCGAGTACATGCCGTGGAAGATCACGGCGGCCATGACCGACGTGGAGCTGGAGGCGCTGCACGCGCACCTCAGGACGCTGGCGGCGCAGCCGGTGACGAGTCGTTGATCGGTCGTAGGGTCAGGTTGATCTTGAGGTAGGGGACCGCTACAGAGCCCGGCGGTACTGCTGCCGGTCTCTTCCGCGAGGGCGAGGAGCCAGCCAGACTGCCGGCTGTCTCCCTCCGCACGTTTTTTGAGGGGTACTGCGGAACGGCCCCCCTCACCCGGCGCTGCGCGCCACCCTCTCCCACGAGGGGAGAGGGTTAAAGGATCTCCAGATGCGGGAAGCAGTTGCGTGAGGGATAACGGCCCGAAGGGCGAGACCCCGCGTAGTGTGCGGGGTCTCGACTCCGTTACGCACGGTGGTATCGTGCGTTACGGAGCCGCAGCCCGACCCCCGCGCAGCGGGGGGCACGCCCAACCTCGGAGTCTGGAGCCGTTTCAACCGGATCACCGCCGCCCTGCCTTGACTTCTCCTCGCTCCGCGATCCTGGTGTTCGTCCGCGCGCCGGAGGCGGGGCGGGTGAAGACGCGCCTGGCAGCGGAGATCGGGGCGGAGGCGGCGCTGCGGGTGTACGTGCGGCTGGCGGAGCACGCGCTGGCGGAGGCGCGGGCAGCAGGGGCGGAGGTGCGGGTGCACTTCACCCCGGCGGAGGCGGAGGCGACGGTGCGGGGCTGGCTGGGCTCCTCCGCCGCCTACCTCCCTCAGGGGGAGGGCGAGCTGGGGGAGCGGCTCCACCGGGCCTTCGACCAGGCGTTCGCGGACGGATTCGAGCGGGTGCTGGTGATCGGGTCGGACCTCCCCGGGCTCTCCGCGGGGAGGCTGCGACGGGCGCTGGAGCTCCTGGAGGAGCGCGGCGCGGTGCTGGGCCCGGCCTGGGACGGGGGGTACTACCTGCTGGGGCTCCGCGCCCCGGTCCCGGGGGTCTTCGAGGGGATCCCCTGGAGCACGGAGCGGGTGCTGGCGCGCACCCTGGAGCGGCTGCGGGCGGCGGGGGTGGAACCGGCACTCCTGGAGCCCCTGCGCGACGTGGACCGGGCGGCGGACCTCCCCCCGGGGTGGCGGGAGTGGACGGAGGGGTGAGCGGGCGGGCGCTCCCTAGCGCACGTGCCGGTACATCAGCTCCAGCAGCTCGTCGTACATCGCTTCGGCCTGGTCCTCCCCGGCGCGGATGGCGGAGGTGGCGCAGTGCCTCAGGTGGTTGCGCATCAGCTCGCGCCCCACGGAGCGGAGCGCCTCGTGCACCGAGGCGATCTGGGTCATGATGTCGGCGCAGTAGCGGTCCTCCTCCACCATCCGCTGCAGCCCACGCACCTGGCCCTCGATGCGGCGGAGGCGCTTCAGGTTCCGCTCCCTGGTCCCGGGGTCCACCCCCACCGCCCTCCGGTCCTCCCCCTCCCCGCGCGCGCCGCACCCGCAGGGGGCCGCGTGCCGTCCCTCGCCGGTCGCCGTGCTCTCGCTGGTCGCCATGCTCTCCTCCGTGGCGCGGGGGGCGGTCGGGCCGCCCCCCGCTCTGCTCGTTCCGCCCGGACGCGCCGCACCCGGTGCAAGATAGCGTCCGTGCGGCGGTTCCTCCACCCGGCGTCCGGGCGGGTGACCGTCTGCCGTTCAAAGTTCCTCCAGGGCGTAGGACCCCTCCCGGAGCTCCTCCAGCAGTGGGGGACGGTGCGGCTCCCACCCCAGCACCGACCTCGCCCGGTCACCGGAGAACTGCTGGTCCAGCGCCAGCGCATCGGCGAAGGCGCGCAACCTGAAGCGCCTGCGCCGCATCGAGGGGCAGGTGCGCGGACTCCAGCGGATGGTGGAGGAGGACCGCTACTGCGCGGACATCATGATCCAGATCGCCTCGGTGCACGAGGCGCTGCGCAGCGTGAGCCGGGAGCTCATGCGGAACCACCTCAAGCACTGCGCGAGCGCCGCGATCCGCGAGGGCGAGGCGGTGGCGGAGGGGATGTACGACGAGCTGCTGGAGCTG
>DATAAL010000652.1:0-8359 GCA_036260145.1 Longimicrobiaceae bacterium
TGCCGTGTACCTCTTTCACCCGCACTGCCGGGCCGTCCGGGATCAGGAGACGAAGGCGCCTTTCGCTGGCGCCCACTCTCCCATGCTGCTCCGGGGCGGTTCTCGAGGGGTTGCAGAACCGCACCGGAGCAGCATGGGAGAGTGGGCGCCAGCGAAAGGCGCCTTCGTCTCCTGATCCCGGACGGCCCGGCAGTGCGGGTGAAAGAGGTACACGGCATCCGCACCCGCCAACTCCAGGAAATGATCTTGAGGTGGTGGCACATGCTCCGTTCTCTGATCCGACTGCAGGTCGTAATCATGCTATTTGCGGCTTGCACCATCCCCCCCTCACCTCCCGGACCGCTTCCCGAGGCGCGTACCGCTACGGTGACGTCATGGACGGAGCTGGGAGAGGGTGTACGGGTTCGTCCGCTGACGGAGGGAGTCTGGATCCACTACACGGAAAAGGACGGGGTTGGGGCGAACGGGCTGGTGGTGACCACCGACTCCGGAACGGTCCTTGTGGATACCGGCTGGAACGGTGCGCAGACGAGGCAGATTCTTGCGTGGGCCGCCGAGCAGCTGAAGCAACCCGTCACCCGGGCGGTGGTGACGCACGCCCACGACGACCGGATGGGGGGGATGGACGTTCTCCGCGAGGTGAGCATCCCGACCACGGCTCTGGATCGGACCGCCGAACGGGCGAGAGCGCAGGGATGGCTGCAGCCGGATGACCTTCGCCCGACCACGCAGGAGCCGTTCGAGGTCGCGGGGCTGGAGGCGTTCTTTCCCGGCCCGGCCCATTCGCCCGACAACCTGGTGCTCTGGATCCCGCGGCGGAGGGTGCTCTTCGGCGGGTGCATGGTGAAGTCCGCCGGCGCGAGGAGCCTGGGCTTCGTGGGGGATGCCGCGGTGGATCGGTGGCCTGACGCGACCCGTCGGGTTCTGGCGCGCTACGGGAACGCCGACTGGGTTGTCCCGGGGCACGGAGATCCGGGCGGGAGAGATGCGCTGGAGAACACGCTGCGCCTGGCCGAGGAGGCGCGCTCCGCATCGGAGGCCGGAGAGAGTCCCGGGGCTTCCCCTGGGTTCAGGGAGGCGGAGCCGATCGTCGCCGCTCTCGAACAGCACCGGACGGAGCACGGGGAGTATCCGGACTCCCTCGCTCAACTATCTCCGCAGTTCACGCCCACGGGGGTGCGCCCCTGGGCCCGGAACGGAACGGACGTGTAGAGTGGCAACCTCGTTGGCAGGCGCGCCCCACGGCTCCCGGGAGTACAGGTGGTACCATGCGAATTGCGCCCAATGGTCCTGTCCGCTGCCGCCCCATTCCGCAACAATACGCAGTCACCTAGAGGAGCATTCGATCCCGGATACAGCAGCGTTCCCGGGAGGGTACCGTTCTCTGCCACCCCGGCGCGGCAGCACCGGCCGGGGGACGGCCGCTGCTCCGACTTCTTCGAGACGCGAGGAGCGTCTGATCTGGAGAGATCCCCGGGCCCCGGGTGGTTGACTGCGCCCACGTGGTCGCCGGCTCCCCCGGCCCGATCCGGGTTGTGAGTATCCACCCGGAGGAATGGCTACGGCGGATCTTCACTCCGGCCGGATCACGGGATCCGGATCACACCCTCAACCCAGGAGAGGCCCACATGCACATCCGCAGCGGCATTCGAGCAGGGAACGGCCCCGGGATCGACCCGAACGGCTGACCACCGGGTCGTCGGGTCGGCTGCCGGGGGTACCCCGCCGTGGGGTACCCCCGGCCACTTCGGCGCCCTCGTTCACCGAGTCCCTCCCCGAGCCTTGCCTTCCCCCTTCTCCCGCACCACCCGCTCCCTGCAGGCGGACCCTCCGCACCGCTCCGCCGCGCTCCAGGCCACCGGCATCCTGCTCCTCGCGGGGTGGGGGCTCTGGGCCACCGCGGCCCGGGTGACGCTCTACGAGACGGCACCGGCCCGCATCGAGGCGGCGCACGGGGTGCACCCGGTGCAGCTCGCCCTGGGAGGCATGGTGGTGGCCACTCCCGGCCTCCGCCTCGGGGGCGTGGTCCGCACCGGGGACGTCCTGCTGAAGCTGGATGCGCGCAGGGAGCGTCTGGAGCTGCAGCGGGAGCAGACCCGCCTGGCGTCGCTCCAGGCGCAGCGCGCGGCGCTGCGGGAGCGGGTCTCCGCGCAGCTCCACGCGCGGTCGGAGGCGAGGTCCGCCGCCGCCGCGGCGGCGCAGGAGGCGGGGATCCGCGTCGCGGAGGCGGAGAGCGCGGAGCGCACCGCCCGGCGCGAGCTGGAGCGGGCCACGGCGCTCCGCTCCGGCGGCCACCTCAGCGACGCCGAGCTGGAGCGGGTGCGGAGCGCCTGGGACCAGGCCCGGCTGCTCGTGTCGGAGCGGAGATCGAGCGCCGCGCTGGTGGGGGCGCGTGGCCGGGCCGATGGGCTGGACGCGGAAGGCCGCCTGCAGGATCTGCGGCGGGAGCTCGCGGCCGTGGACGCGGAGATCGACCGCTCCGCCGCCGCGATCCGGCGATGGCGCCTGGAGGTGGACCGCCGGACGGTCCGGGCTCCCGTCGCGGGGACGCTCGCGCGCGTGGAGCCCGTCGTCCCCGGCCAGGTCCTCGGCGCGGGGACGCCGGTCGCCTACGTCACCCCCCCTGGCGCGCTCCTCGTGACCGCGGAGCTCCCGGTGCAGGCCAGTGGGCGCGTGCGCCCGGGGCAGGCGGGGCGGCTGCGGCTCGACGGGTACCCCTGGACCCGCCACGGGGTGCTGGAGGTGCGCGTGCTGCGCGTGGGGACCGAGCCCGGGAACGGCCGGGTCCGGGTGGAGCTGTCGCTGGTGTCCGTACCGGGGTCGATCCCGGTGCAGCACGGCCTCACCGGCCAGCTGGAGGTCGGGGTGGGTACCCTCTCCCCGGCCGGACTCTTCGCCGCCTCTCTCGACCGCCGGCTGCGCGGCGGTCCGGCGCGCGAAGCGGTGCCGTGATCCGCTCCCGCCTGCTCGCGCCGGAGGTCATCCAGAGCTCCGCGCTGGACTGCGGCCCCGCCGCCCTCAAGTGCCTGGCGGAGGGCTTCGGCATCCCCGTCAGCTACGGACGGCTCCGGGAGGCGTGCCAGACCGACGTGGACGGAACCTCCATCGACTCCGTGGAGGTGGTGGCCCGCCATCTCGGGCTGGACGCGGAGCAGGTGATGCTCCCCGCCGATTACCTCCTGCTCCCCGAGGCGCGCGCCCTCCCCGCGATGGTGGTGGTCCGCAACCCCGGGGGAGCCACGCACTTCGTGGTGCTCTGGTCCGCGCGCTTCGGGCGGGTGCAGGTGATGGACCCCGCCGTCGGACGGCGCTGGCTCACCGCGCGCCGGCTCTTCGCCGACCTCTACCACCACACCCTCCCCGTTCCGGCGGCGGCGTGGCGCGCCTGGGTCGCCTCGGAGGAGTTCGCCGCCGTGCTGCGGGCCCGTCTCGCCCGGCTCCGGAGCGGTCCTGCGGGGGCGGAGCTCGTAGAATGCGCGCTCGGCGCGGAGGGGTGGAGGCCGGCCGCCCGGCTCGACGCGGCGCTCCGGCTCGTGGAGGTGCTGGTCGGGAGCAGGGGGGTGTCGCGCGGCGCCTCCGCGGAGCGGGCGCTCCGCGCGCTGGTCCGCGCCACCGGAGAGCGCCCGGGGGCCGAGGAGGAGGTGATCCCGGCCCCCTACTGGATGGTGCGGCCCCTCCCGCCCTCGCCCGGGGGGGAGGATCGACTCCTCCTCCGCGGCGCCGTGCTGGTGAGGGTGCGCGGGCGCCTGGCGTCCACCCCCGACCCCGCTCCCGGCGCTGCGCCCTCCGTGGAGATCCGGGCCGCGCTGGCCGAGGAGCCCTCGCGGCCCGGCCGCGAGCTGTTCCGGCTCGTCGCGCGCGAGCCCGCGGCCGTGCTGCTCCTCCTGCTGGCCGCGGCCGGTGCCTCCGCCGCCGGGGTGGCCGCGGAGGCGGTCCTCTTCCGCGGCCTGCTGGAGACGGGGCGGGAGCTGGGGGTGCCCCTGCAGCGCGTCCTGCTCGCCGGGGCGGTAGTGCTCCTCTCGTCGACGCTCCTCCTGCTGGACCTCGGGATCGGGTCCGGGACGCGCCGCCTGGGGCGCCACCTGGAGGTGGGCCTGCGCGCGGCCCTCTCGGCCAAGCTCCCGAGGCTGGAGGACCGCTACTTCCACAGCCGCCTCGTCTCCGACATGGCCGAGCGGGGGCACAGCCTGCACTCGCTGCGCCTCTTCCCCGACCTGGTGGGGCGCGGGGTGCGTACCCTCGGGGAGATCCTGGTCGCGACGGGGATCATCGTCCTCATCTCTCCGGCGAGCCGGGTGGCGGCCGTGGTGCTGGCGGGGCTGGCGGTCCTCGTCCCCTGGACGCTCCAGCGGGTGGTGAACGAGCGGGACCTGCGGCTCCGGAGCCACCAGGGGGCGCTCGGCCGGTTCTACCTCGACGCGATGCTGGGGCTGGCGCCCATCCGGGCGCACGGCGCGGAGCGCTCCGTCCGCAGGGAGCACGAGTCGCTCGCGGTGGAGTGGGCGCACGCATGGAGCGGCCTCGTGCGCGCGATGGTGGGGATCGATGCGGCGGTCTGGCTCGCCGGGTACGCGGTCGCCGCCTGGATCGTCCTGGGCGGGCCGGCGCGCGGCGTCACGGGGGGCGACCTCCTCCTCCTGGCGTACTGCGCGCTGAGCGTGCCCGCCCTGGGGCAGAGCCTGGCCCTCCTGGCCCGCCAGTACGCCATCCAGCGCAGCGTGGCGTACCGCCTGTTCGAGCCGCTGTCGGCCCCGGAGCCCGGCGCGGACCCTCCGGCGGACCCCGGCGGGTGTCCCCGCGACCGGCCGGGGGTCGAGATCCGGATGCGGGGCGTGAGGGTGGAGGTGGCGGGCCACGAGATCCTCCGCGAGATCGACCTCTCGGTTCCCCCCGGCGCGCACGTCGCCGTCGTCGGCGCCTCCGGAGCCGGAAAGTCCACCCTTCTCGGGCTCCTCCTCGGGTGGCACCGCCCCTGTGCGGGGGAGGTCCGGGTCGACGGTGCTCTCCTCTCGGCGGGCGCGGTCGACCGCCTGCGCGCGGATACCGCCTGGGTCGACCCCGCGGTGTGGCTGTGGAACCGCTCCCTGGCCGAGAACCTCCGCTACGGCGCCTCCCCCGGGGGCACACACCGGGTCGGCGAGGCCGTCGCGGCGGCCGAGCTGCGCGGAGTGGTGCGGCACCTCCCCGCCGGGCTGCAAACCTCGCTCGGGGAGGGCGGGGGGCTGATCTCGGGAGGGGAGGGGCAGCGGGTCCGCTTCGGGCGCGCCCTCCTGCGGTCCCGCCCCCGGCTGGTCCTCCTGGACGAGCCGTTTCGCGGTCTGGACCGCGAGCAGAGGAGGACGCTGCTGGCCCGGGCCCGCGCGGCGTGGGCGGGCGCCACCCTGCTCTGTGTGACCCACGACGTCGGCGAGACCGGCGACTTCGACCTGGTCCTGGTGATGGAGCGCGGGACCCTCGTGGAGGCCGGTCCGCCCGCCGAAGTGGCTGCCTCCCCCGGCTCCCGCTACCGCGCGCTCCTCGACGCCGAGCGGGAGGTGAGGGAGCGGGTGTGGGCGGGGCGCGCCTGGCGGCGGCTGGTGGTGAGGGAGGGGAGGGTGGAGGAGCCATGAACGGCCCGGAGAGGCTGTCGTGGCCGGTGGAGGAGCTCGGGGAGGCGGTGGACCTCCTCCTCGCGCACGGAGGGCTGGGCTCGCCCCGGAGGGCGCCTCCCCCCGGACCACGGCTCCCCCCCGATCCGGAGCGGATCGGCGAGTGGCTGGCCGCGCGGACCGAGCCGCACGGGGTGGAGGTGGAGCCGGTGGACACCACCTACGCCGAGGTGGACTCCCTCCTGGGCGGTTCCCCCCCCGCCCTCCTCCGGCTTCCGGGGGAGGGGGGGAGCCGTTTCCTGGCACTCGCGGAGGGCGGCTCCCGGACGGTCACGGTGATCGCTCCCGACCGGAGCCGGGTCCGGGTCCCCGTGGCGGCCCTCCGGCGGGAGGTCTGCGCCGCGCTGGAGGCGCCCCTGCTGCCGGCACTCGACCGGCTGCTGGACGAGGCCGCGATCCCGCGCCGGAGCCGACCCCGGGTGCGCCGGGTCCTCCTGGAAGACCGCCTGGGCCCGCGGAGGATCGGCGGGTGCTGGCTGCTCCGCCCGGGCGCCGGGGCGCCGCCGCGCGACCTGGCGCGCCACGCGCGGCTCCCACGGCTCCTGGCCGCCCTCCTGGCGGGGCACCTCGCGCAGTACCTCCTCTGGATCCTCGGCTGGTACACGCTGGGGCGGGGCGCTCTCTCCGCCCGCCTCGACGCGGGGTGGGTAGCGGGGTGGCTGGCGACGCTCCTCAGCATCGTCCCGCTCCGGGCCGCCGTGCTGCACTGGCAGGGGCTCCTGGGGCTCCGCAGCGGCGTGCTGCTCAAGACGCGGCTGCTGCGGGGAGCACTGCGCCTCCCCCCGGACCAGGTCCGCCGGCAGGGCGCGGGGCAGCTCCTGGGGCGGGTGATCGACTCCGAGGCCGTGGCGATGATCGTGGCCGGCGGCGGGCTGCCGGCGCTGCTCGGGAGCGTGGAGCTCGCCGTCGCGGCGGGTGTCCTCGCCCTGGGCGCGGGCGGCCCCCGGCACGCGCTCCTGCTCGCCGCCTGGATCACCGCGGTGACTGCACTGGGGTGGCGCTACGGGCGGGCGTGCCGCCGGTGGACCGCCGCCCGGCTGGAGATGACCCACGACCTGGTGGAGCGCATGGCCGGCCACCGCACCCGCGTCGCGCAGGAGGATCCGCCCCACCGCCACGCCGCGGAGGACGAGCAGGTGGAGGGGTACCTGCGCCTCTCCGCGGGGATGGACCGCGCGGCGGTCCGGCTGCTCTCCCTGGGGACGCGGGGGTGGCTGCCGGTCGGGATCCTCGGCCTCCTCCCCGCCTTCGTCGGGGGCGAGGCCTCGCCGGGCGCGCTGGCCGTGGGGCTGGGTGGCGTGCTCCTGGCCTGGCAGGCCCTGGGGCGGCTGGTGCCTGCGGTGGTGCAGATCGTGGACGCGGCGATCGCGTGGCGGCGGGTGCGGGGGGTGTTCCGCGCGGCGGCCCGGAAGGAGGTCCCCGGAACCTACGGCGCGCTCCCGGCCTCCCTCTCCGGGTGCGTGCTGGAGGCGGACGGCCTCGGGTTCCGCTACTCCCGGGGTGGGAGGCCGGTGGTCGAGGGGGTGTCGCTGAAGGTGAGCGCGGGGGACCGCCTGCGCGTCGAGGGGCCGTCCGGGGCCGGGAAGTCCACCCTCGCCTCCCTCCTGGCGGGGCTGCGCGAGCCGGAGGCCGGGTCCCTCCTCCTCGGGGGGCTGGACCGGTGGACGGTCGGCGCGCGGGAGTGGCGCCGGCGCGTGGGGGTGGTGCCGCAGTTCCACGAGAACCACGTGCTCGCCGATACCCTGGCCTTCAACGTACTCATGGGCCGGGGCTGGCCGCCCTCCGACGCGGACCTGGCGGAAGCCGAGCACCTGCTCCGCGAGCTGGGGCTGGGTGAGATGCTGGACCGGATGCCGTCGGGGATGATGCAGATGGTGGGGGACGGAGGGTGGCAGCTCTCGCACGGCGAGCGGAGCCGCGTCTACCTGGCGCGGGCGCTCCTCCAGGGGGCCGAGGTGCTCCTGCTCGACGAGAGCTTCGCCGCGCTCGATCCCGGGAGCCTCGCCCGCGTGCTCCGGGTCGTGGAGGCACGGGCCCCCACCCTGGTGGTGATCGCGCATCCGTAGCCGCGCTCCGATGCGCGGAGTTGAGCCCCCGAGGGGATCTCCCCCTCTCGCCGTACACCCCTTGCCCGTGAGAGGCCATGACCCGAATTCCCTTCCTCGTGCGCGACTTCCTCCGGAATACGACGGTGCCGGCCGTGGTCCTCGCCCTTTCCGCCTGCGGGGAAGCCCCTGGCGGCGGTGCGGGGGGGGCACCTCCGGAGGGGAGCTGGAGCCCGCCGGTAGCCCTCCCCTCCAGGACGGCGTTCTCGATGCACGACCACCGGGTCGTGGACCTGCGCGCCGGTCCCGGCGGCACGCTCCACGCCCTCTTCCTGGACGATGCCAACGGCGACGGGCTCACGGACCGCCTCCTGCACGCGGCGTTCGACGGAACCCGGTGGCACACCCCGGTGCCCCTGGACGAGACACCGGGGCTCACGGAGGCGGCGCAGCTCGCCGTGGACGGCGCCTCGGGGCGGGTCCACGCGGTGTGGGTGGAGGGCGCGGCGCTCACCAACGATGCGGAGCCGGCGCGGTTCACCGATGTGCTGCACCGCGTGCTGATGGACGGCGGCTGGTCCCCCGCCGCTCGCCTCTACACCGACCCGGGGGGGGGCGCGCTGGCGCAACCGGCGCTCGCGGCCGTGGGCGTGGGCGGGACCGTGC
>DATAAL010000653.1:0-15420 GCA_036260145.1 Longimicrobiaceae bacterium
CCGGTGGAGCCGGAGGTGTAGATGACGTACGCCAGGTTCTCGGGCGAGACCTCCCCGTCGTCCTCCCCGCTCCCGCCCGCGGAGCGAAGGGCCCGGTCCACCAGCACCGTCTCGCCCCCGAACTCCGGCAGCGCCCCGACCAGGCGCTCCTGCGTCAGCAGCACCGTCGCGCCGGAGTCGGAGAGCATGTAGGCCAGGCGCTCGCGCGGGTACTCGGGGTCCAGCGGGACGTACGCGCCCCCCGCCCTGAGGATCGCCAGCACTCCGGCCACCATGTCGGGGCCGCGGTCCAGGCAGATCGCCACCCGCGCCTCGGGGCGCACCCCACACGCCCGTAGCGCCCGCACCAGGGCGTCGGAGCGCGCGTCCAGCTCCGCGTAGGTGAGGGATGCGTCCCCGGTGACCAGTGCCAGGGCGCCGGGGACGCGGCGCGCCTGCTCCGCGAACAGGTCGTGCAGGAGGCGCGGCCGCCGCTCCGGTCCCGCGGGGTTCCACTCCCGCAGCAGCTGCGCGCGCTCGCCGTCTCCCAGCAGCTCCAGCTCCGAGAGGCGGCGCTCCGGGCCGGCGCCCACCGCGTCCAGCAGGCGCAGGAAGTGGCCCAGGAGCCGCTGCATGGTGGCCGGCTCCCACAGGTCGGTCCGGTAGGTGAGCGTTCCCTGCAGCCGCTCCCCCTCCTCCACCACGGTGATCCCCAGGTCGTTGCGCGCCGCGCCGGCGTCCGTGGGGAAGGGCTCCAGGACGAGCCCCTCCAGCCGGAGCGCGGCTCCCTGGAGGTTCTGCACCGCGAACATCACCTGGAAGACGGGGGCGTGGCTCAGGCTCCGCTCCACGCCCAGCTCCTCCACCAGCCGCTCGAAGGGGATGTCCTGGTGCTGGTACGCCCCCAGCGTGGTCTCCCGCACCCGCCGCAGCAGCTCGCGGAACGCGGGGTCGCCGGACAGGTTGCCGCGCAGCGCCAGGGTGTTCACGAAGAAGCCCACCAGTGGCTCCAGCTCGGTGCGCCTCCGGCCGGCGATCGGCGCCCCCACCACCACGTCGTCCTGCCCGCTGTACCTCGCCAGCAGCGTCTGCCAGGCGGCGAGGAGCGCCATGAACAGCGTGGCCCCCTGCTTCCGGACGAGGGCGTGGAGGCCGCGGGTGACCTCCTCCGGGACCACGAAGTGCAGGCGGGTGGCGCGCGCGCCCGGCACGGGCGGGCGGGGGAAGTCGGTGGGGAGCTCCAGCAGCGGCGGCGCACCGGCCAGCTGCGCCCGCCACCACGCGAGCTGCTGCTCCAGGGCCTCGCCCTGCAGCCAGCCCCGCTGCCAGACGGCGTAGTCCGCGTACTGGAAGGGGAGCCCGGGGAGCGACGATTCCCTCCCGGCGGTGAAGTCCTCGTACAGGGTGGAGAGCTCGGCGTTGAACACCCCAGCGCTCCACCCGTCGAAGGCAACGTGGTGCACCGTCAGCAGGAGCGCCCAGTCGTCATCGGCCAGCCGCAGCAGGGTGGCGCGGAGGATCGGCCCGCGCCGCAGGTCGAAGCGGAAGCGGATCTCCGCCCCGGCCAGGTGCTTCGTCTCGCGCTCCCGGTCGGCGGGGGCGAGCACCCCCAGGTCCACCAGCGGGAGGGGGACGGGGGCAGGCGGGTCGACCCGCTGCACCGGTTGGCCGTTCTCCTCCACGAAGCGGGTGCGGAGCGCCTCGTGCCGGCGCACCTCCTCGTCGATGCTGCGCCGGAAGGCTCCTACGTCGAGACCGCCGCGGAGGCGGAAGGCATAGGCCTGGTTGTAGAGCGCGGCCTCCGGGTCGAGCTGCTCGATGAACCAGAGCCGCTGCTGCGCGAAGGAGAGCGGGAACGTGCTCCCCGCCTCCCGCGGGGCGCGGACCAGCGGCGGGAGCAGCACTCCCGCGCCCCGCTGCACCAGCGTCTCGATCCGCTCCGCCAGGGCGGACAGGACGGGCGCCTCGAAGACCGCCCGCAGCGGCGCCTCCACCCCGAAGGCCGCCCGCACCCGGGAGATCATGCGGGTGGCCGCCAGCGAGTGTCCGCCCAGCGCGAAGAAGTCGTCGTGCGCTCCCACGCGCTCCACGCCCAGCGTCTCCGCCCAGACGGCGGCCAGTACCTCCTCGGCCGGGGTGCGCGGGGGGACGTAGGCGTCGCGGCCCGGGGCGGCAGCCGGCGCTGGCGCGGGGAGCGCCCGGCGGTCGACCTTGCCGTTGGAGGTCAGCGGCAGCCGGTCCAGCAGCACGATCGCGGAGGGGACCAGGTGCTCCGGGAGCCGGGCCTGCAGGTGCTCCCGCAGCGCGGCGGCGTCCGGCGCCGCGGCGCCCTCGCGCGGCACGGCGTAGGCCGCCAGGTAGCGCGCCTCCGCCGCGTCGCCGCGCGCCACCACCACGGCGTCGCTCAGCGCGGGGTGCTCCAGCAGGGCGGCCTCCACCTCCCCCGGTTCGATGCGGTAGCCGCGTACCTTGAGCTGGAAGTCCACGCGCCCCACGAACTCCAGCGTCCCGTCCGCCAGCCAGCGCCCGCGGTCCCCCGAGCGGTACATCCGCGCCCCCGGCTCGCCCGAGTACGGGTCCGGAACGAAGCGCTCCGCCGTCAGCTCCGCCCGGTTCAGGTAGCCGCGCGTCACCCCCACCCCGGCCATATACACCTCGCCCGCCACGCCCACCGGCACGGGCTCCAGCCCCGCGTCCAGCACGTACAGCCGCGCGTTGGCGATGGGGCGGCCCACCGGCGGCGGGCGCGTCCCGTCCGTGCACCGCAGCGCCGTGCAGCGCACGCTGTGCTCGGTGGCCCCGTAGCCGTTGAAGAAGCGGCGCCCCGGGGCCCACCGCGCCACCAGCTCTCCGCTGCACGTCTCTCCTCCCACCATCACCGCCTCCAGCTCCGGCAGCTCGGCGGGCGGGGTGACCGCCAGGGCGGAAGGGGTGATCTTGAGGTGTGTGACCCGCTCGCGGCGCAGCAGCTCCACGAGCCCCTCCCCCGGCATCAGCTCCTCGCGCGGGGCCAGCACCAGCGTGGCTCCCGAGCAGAGCGCGGTGAAGATGTCCAGCACGGAGGCGTCGAAGTGCAGCGGCGCGAAGAGCAGCACCCGCGAGCCGGGCCCGATCCCGTAGGCCCGCGCGTACGCCTCCGTCGAGTTGACCACGCCGCGGTGAGGGACGAGCACGCCCTTGGGGCGGCCGGTGGAGCCGGAGGTGTAGATCACGTACGCCAGGTTCCCGGGCGACGGCCCCCCACCGGGGAGGTAGGGGGACGTCGGGGCCGGAGCCTCGCCACCCAGCACGACCACCTCCGCCCCTTCCCCCACCACCCGCCCCGCCAGCCCCGCCTGCGTCAGCACCAGCCGCGCGCCGCAGTCCGCCAGGGTCCACGACAGGCGCTCCGTGGGGCTTCCCGTGTCCAGCGGGACGTAGGCGCCGCCCGCCTTGAGCACGCCCAGCAGCGCCACCACCATCTCCAGGCCGGGCTCCAGGAGGAGCGCGACGCACACCTCGGGGCCGACGCCGCGCGCGCGGAGGCCGCGAGCCAGGTCGTCGGCGCGGTGATCCAGCTCCGCGTACGTGAGCGTGCGCCCTCCGCAGGCGGCGGCGGGGGCGTCCGGGGCGCGGCGCGCCTGCGCCTCGATCAGCTCGTGCAGGCAGGCGTCGGCGGAGAACGGGGCCGCGGTCGCGTTGGGTGCGTGCAGCACCCGCTCGCGCTCGGCGGGAGCGAGCAGCGGGAGAGTGGAGAGGCGGCGGTCCGGGTCCGCGGCGATCCCCTGCAGCAGCACGCGCAGGTGCTCCAGCATCCGCTCCGCGGTGGCACCCTCGAACAGGTCCGCCCGGTAGGTGATCCCCCCGTGGATCTCCTCCCCCTCCTCCATCAGCGCCAGCACCAGGTCGAAACGCGCCGTCACCGCGTCCGCGCCGAGCGGCTCCGCCTCCGCCTCGCCCAGCCGCATCTCCAGCCGGTCCACGTTCTGGAGGGAGAGCACCGCCTGGAAGAGCGGGGTGTGGGTCAGCGAGCGCTCGACGCCCAGCTCCTCCACCAGCCGCTCGAAGGGGAGGTCCTGATGGCCGTACGCTCCCAGCGTGGTCTCGCGCACCCGCCCCAGCAGCTCCCGGAAGGGGGGGTCGCCGGACAGGTCTCCGCGGAGCGCCAGGGTGTTGACAAAGAAGCCGATCAGCCCCTCCAGCTCCAGGTGCGTCCGCCCGGCGATGGGGGTGCCGACCGTCACGTCCTCCTGTCCCGAGTACCGCGCCAGCAGGGTCTGCCAGGCGGCCAGCAGCGTCATGAACAGCGTGGCGCCCTCGCGCCGGGAGAGCGCCCGCAGCGCTCGCGACGTGGCCGCGTCAAGCGCGAAGTGGCGGCGCCCGCCGCGCGCATCGCGCACTGTGGAGCGCGGGCGATCGGTGGGGAGCTCCAGCAGGGGAGGCGCCCCCGCCAGCCACTCCCGCCACCAGGCGAGCTGCCGCTCCAGCGTCTCGCCCGAGAGCCAGGCGCGCTGCCAGACGGCGTAGTCGGCGTACTGGCAGGGAAGCTCCGGGAGCGGCGACGGCTCGCCCCGGGCGAACGCGCTGTACAGCGCCGACAGCTCCCGCGTCAGCACGCCGACGCTCCACCCGTCGGAGAGGGCGTGGTGCATGGCGAGGAGGAGCGCCGCCTCCGCGTCGTCGATCCGCGCCAGCGTGGCGCGGAACACGGGGCCGCGCCCCAGGTCGAAGGGGCGGAGCGCCTCGGCATCCGCCAGCCGCCGCACCTCCGCCTCCGCGGCCGCGCGGGGGAGCCCCGCCAGCTCCACCACCCGCAGCACCCCCTGCGGCGCCGGGCGGACTACCTGGACCGGATCGGCATCCACGACCGCGAAGACGGTGCGGAGCGCCTCGTGCCGGCGGACGACCTCGTCCAGCGCCCGGCCCAGCGCGGCGGGGTCCACCGGCCCCCGCAGCCGGAGCGGAACGGCGAGGGTGTAGGCGGCGGTCCCGGGCTCCAGCTGCTCCACCAGCCAGAGCCGCTGCTGCGCGAAGGAGAGCGGGAGTGGAGAGCCGTCGCGCGGCACGCGGACGACAGGCGGTGCAACGGTCCCGGCGCCCGCGCGCAGCAGGGCGTCGACGCGCCCGGCGAGCCCCGCTGCCGTGGGAGCCTCGAAGAGCGCCCGCAGCGGCAGCTCCACCCCGAGCGCCCCGCGCAGGCGCGCCACCACGCGCGTGGCCAGGAGCGAGTGCCCGCCGAGCACGAAGAAGTCGGCCTCCCGCCCCACCCGCTCGACGCCGAGCACCGACGCCCAGGTCCCGGCGACCACCTCCTCCGTGGGGGTGCGCGGCGCGGCATACGCCTCCGCGACGGCGCCCGCGGGCGCGGGGAGCGCCCCGCGGTCCACCTTGCCGCTGGGCGTCAGCGGCAGCGCGCCGAGCGTCACGAAGGCGGACGGAACCATGTACTCCGGCAGCCGTGCGCCCAGGTGCGCCCGCAGCTCCGCGGCCGGAGGCGGGGTGGCGTCCGGCTCCACGACCAGATAGGCCACGAGCCGCCGCTCGCCCGGGGCGTCCTCGCGCGCGACGGCCACCGCCTCGCGCACCGCCGGATGCGCGCGCAGCACGCTCTCGATCTCCCCCGGCTCGACGCGGAAGCCGCGCACCTTCACCTGGAAGTCGGTGCGCCCCAGGTACTCCAGCTCCCCGCCCGCGGTCCAGCGGGCACGGTCCATGACCCGGTACATCCGCGACCCCGGCGGGCCGAACGGGTCCGGCAGGTAGCGCTCGGCCGTCAGCTCCGGCCGTCGGGCGTACCCGCGCGTCAGACCGTCGCCGGCCAGGTACAGGTCACCCGCAACGCCGACCGGGACCGGCTGCAGCTCCGCGTCCAGCACCAGCGCCCGCGTCCCCGCCACTGGCCGGCCGATGGGCACCTGCTCCGCGCCGGGCTCCACGAGCGCGTACGTGGAGTAGGTGGTGTCCTCCGTCGGCCCGTACGCGTTGCCGACCTTCTCGACGGTGCCCAGCGCGTAAAGCGCCCGTGCCAGGTCGGGCGGCAGCACCTCGCCGGCCAGGTTCAGAGTCTTCAGCGAGGGAGGGACGGCGCCCATGCGCAGCAGCTCCGCGGCCGCGGTCGGGACCATGCTCGCGTAGACGACCGGCTCGCGCAGCGAGGCCAGCTCCAGCGCGTTCTCCACCAGCACCAGCTTCCCACCCCACGCCAGCGCGCCGAAGATCTCGGCCACCGAGACGTCGAAGTTGACGGAGGTCGAGGAGAGTACGGACGACCTCTCCTCGTCGCTGACGGTCCTTCGCAGCCAGTACAGCAGGACCACGACCGAGGAGTGGCGGACCATCACCCCCTTCGGCCTGCCGGTGGAGCCGGAGGTGAAGATCACGTGCGAGAGGTTCTCCGGCAGGGCGCCGCTCTCCGGCGCCTCGTCGGACTCGCCATCGAAGTCCTCGCGGTCGAGCACCAGTATGCCGTACGCGCCGACCGGGAGCCTGTCCGCGAGTGTCGACTCGGCGAGGACGAGCGAAACCTCCGCGTCCTCGATCATATAGCCCAGGCGCTCCCGCGGGTATTCCGGGTCCAGCGGCACGTAGGCGCCGCCCGCCTTGAGCACCCCCAGCAGGGCGACCGGGAGCCGCGGGGTCCGCGAGAGGCAGATGCCGACGCGCGACTCCGGGCCCACGCCGCGCCGCCGCAGCGCGTGCGCCAGGCGGTTGGCGGCCCGGTCCAGCTCCGCGTACGTCAGCGTCTCGCCGCGGAACCAGACTGCGGGGGCGCCGGGCGTGCGGGCGGCCTGCGCGGCGACCAGGTCGTGCACGAGCTCTCCCCCGGGGAGGGCCGGCACCGGACCGCTCGACGCGGCGAGCACCCGCTCCCGCTCGGCGTCGGACTGCAGCGGCAGGTGGAGCACCGGGCGCCCCGGGTCCGCCGCCACGGCATCCAGCAGGAGGGCGTACGCGTCGAGCATCCGCTGCATCGTCGCCGCGTCCCACAGCTCCTCCCGGTAGCTGAGGGCCAGCTCCAGCTCGTCGCCCCGGGCGGAGACGGAGGCGCCCAGGTCGAACTTGACGCCCTCGCCGCCCACCGCGTACGGCTCCGCCTCCACCTCCCCGAACGCCCGCACGCCGTCCGCGCCGTCGTCCAGCATGAACATCACCTGGAAGAGCGGGGTGTGGCCGAGGCTCCGCTCCACCCCCATCTCCTCCACCAGCCGCTCGAAGGGGAGATCCTGGTGCTGGTATGCTCCCAGCGTGGTCTCGCGCACCCGCTCCAGCAGGCCGCGGAAGACGGGGTTCCCGTCCACGCCGGTGCGGAGGACGAGCGTGTTGACGAAGAAGCCGATCAGCCCCTCGATCTCGCGCCGGCCGCGGCTGGCGACGGGAGTGCCGACGACCACGTCCTCCTGCCCGGACCAGCGCGCCAGCAGCACGTCCAGACCGGCCAGCAGGGTCATGAACGGCGTCACGCCCTCCGCGCGGGACAGCGCGCGTAGCCGCGCAGCAGCCGCCGCCGGGAGCGCGCGGACGGCGACCGCGCCGCGGGCTCCGGGCGTGGCGCTCCGCGGACGGTCGGTGGGGATCTCCAGAACGGCGGGCGCGCCCGCCAGCCTCTCCCGCCACCACGCCAGCCGCCGCTCCAGCGCGTCGCCGGCGAGCCAGCTCCGCTGCCACACCGCGTAGTCCGCGTACTGCACCGGCAGCTCCGGCAGTGGGGACGGTTCGCCGCGCGCGTACGCCTCGTACAGCGCCGCCACCTCCCCCAGGAGCACGCCCACGCTCCACCCGTCCGAAACGATGTGGTGCATCGACAGCAGCAGCACGTGCTCATCCGCCCCCAGCCGAAGCAGCCCCGTGCGCAGGAGCGGCCCCCGCTCCAGGTCGAACGGCCGCCGCGCCTCGTCCTCCACCCGCCGCCGCGCCTCCGCCTCCCGCGCCTCCCCTCGCAGACCGGCCAGGTCCACCACCGGCAGCGACATCGCGCCCGACGGCGCTTCCCGGACGGTCTGCACCGGCTCGCCGTCGGCCTCGCCGAAGACCGTGCGCAGCGCCTCGTGCCGGCGCACGACCTCGCCCAGCGCGCGCGCCAGCACCCGCGCGTCCAGCGGGCCCCGCAGGCGCAGCGCCAGGGGCACGTTGTACGCGGTGCTCCCCGGCTCCAGCCGATCCAGGAACCAGAGCCGCTGCTGCGCGAACGAGAGCGGCAGCGGCCCGTCGCGCGCAACCCGCTCCAGCGGCGGCGCCTCCACCCCCGCGCCCTCCGCCAGCAGGGCGTCGATCCGCTCCGCCAGCCCCGCGACCGTTGGCGCCTCGAACAGCACCCGCAGCGGCACCTCCGCCCCGAACGCCTCCCGCACCCGCGAGACCACCCGCGTCGCCAGCAGGGAGTGGCCCCCCAGCGCGAAGAACCCCGCGTCGCGACCCACCCGCTCCACGTCCAGCACCTGCGCCCAGATCCCCGCCAGCACCTCCTCCGTCGGCGTCCGCGGCGCTTCGTACGCCTCGCCCGGGGCCTGCTCCGGCGCCGGCAGCGCCCGCCGGTCGACCTTCCCGTTCGGCGTCAGCGGCAGCTCCGGCAGGACGACGAGCGCGGCCGGCACCATGTACTCCGGCAGGCTCGCCTGCAGGTGTGCCCGCAGCTCCCCGGCCGAAGGCGCCGCCCCCGGCTCCGCCGCGACGGCGTAGCCCACCAGACGCGCCTCCCCCGCCCCGTCCCCGCGCGCCACCACCACCGCGTCGCGCACGCCGGGGTGCCGCAGCAGCGCCGCCTCCACCTCCCCCGGTTCGATCCGGAAACCCCGGATCTTCACCTGGAAGTCCGTCCGCCCCAGGAACTCCACGCTCCCGTCCGCCCGCCGCCGCACCCGGTCCCCCGAGCGGTACATCCGCGCCCCCGGCTCGTCCGAGAACGGGTCGGGGAGGAAGCGCTCCGCCGTCAGCCCCGGGCGGCCCAGGTAGCCGCGCGCCACCCCCACCCCCGCCATGTACGCCTCGCCCGCCACCCCCACCGGCACCGGCGCCAGCCCCGCGTCCAGCACGTACAGGCGCGTGTTGGCGATCGGTCGGCCGAGCGGCGGCGGACGTGTCGTGTCCGTGCACCGCTGCGCCGTGAAGCGCACGCTGTGCTCTGTCGCGCCGTAGCCGTTGAAGAGGCGCCGCCCCGGGGCCCAGCGCGCCACCAGCTCTCCGCTGCACGTCTCCCCGCCCACCATCACCGCCTCCAGCTCCGGCAGCTCGGCCGGCGGGGTCACCGCGAGCGCGGAGGGGGTGATCTTCAGGTGCGTGACCCGCTCGCGGCGCAGCAGCTCCACGAGCCCGTCCCCGGGCATCAGCTCCTCGCGCGGGGCGACGACCAGCGTTGCCCCTGAGCAGAGTGTGGTGAAGATGTCCAGTACGGAGGCGTCGAAGTGCAGCGGCGCGAAGAGCAGCACCCGCGAGCCCGCGCCGACGCCGTAGATGCGCGTGAACGCCGCGACCGAGTTGACCACGCCGCGGTGCGGGACCAGCACGCCCTTGGGCTGGCCCGTGGAGCCGGAGGTGTAGATCACGTAGGCGAGATTCTGCGGGGAGACACGGACGTCGCTCTCCCCTCCCCCAGTCCCGGGGGAGGGGACCTGCCCGTCGACGACGACCACCTCGACCCCGGGCTCCGGAACCTTCCCGGCCAGCTCCGCCTCCGTCAGCAGCAGGCGCGCGCCGCTGTCCGCCAGCGTCCAGGCCAGCCGCTCCGGCGGGCTCCCCGGGTCCAGCGGGACGTACGCGCCGCCGGCCTTGAGCACCGCCAGCAGCGACACCACGGCCTCCACCCCGGGCTCCTGCAGCAGCGCGACCCGGACCTCGGGACCGACGCCCCGGGCGCGCAGCGCGCGGGCCAGCCGGTCGGCGCGGCGGTCCAGCTCGGCGTAGGTGACCTCCGCGCCACCGCCGGCCAGGGCGACCGCGTCCGGGGTCCGCCCCGCCTGCGCCCCGAAGAGCCGGTGCAGGCAGGTGTCGTCGGAGAAGGGGCGATGCGTTGCGCGCCACTCCGTTCGCAGCTGCTCCAGCTCGGCGGGACCCAGTAGCGGGAGCTCGTCCACGGGGCGAGCGGGATCGGCAACGGCGGCGTCCAGCAGGACGCGGAAGTGGCCCAGCATCCGCTCGATCGTGGCGGCGTCCCAGAGCGCCCTCCGGTACAGCAGCGACGCCCGCAGCCCCTCCTCCGCCTCCATCAGAGCGAGCGACAGGTCGAACTTGGCGATCTCCGCCTCCAGCTCCAGCGCCTCCACCCGCACGCCCTCCAGGCGCAGCTCCTCACCTCCGCCGCTCTGCAGGGAGAACATCACCTGGAAGAGCGGCGCGTGCGTCAGGCTGCGCTCGGGCGCCAGCTCCTCCACCACCTGTTCGAAGGGGAGGTCCTGCCGGGCGTACGCCCCCAGCGTCATCTCGCTGACTCGACCAAGGAGCGCGCGGAACGACAGGCCGCCGCCGAGTTCCGTGCGCAGCGCCAGGGTGTTGACGAAGAAGCCAATCAGTCCCTCCGTCTCCACGTGGGTGCGCCCCGCGATGGGGGAGCCGACCACCACCTCCTCCTGTCCCGCGTAGCGCCCCAGCAGCGCCTGCCAGGCGGCGAGCAGCGCCATGAACGGCGTCGCCGCCTCGCGCCGGACGAGCGCCCGCAGCGCCCCCGCCGTCTCCGCCGGGACCGCGAAGGCGACGCGGCCGGCCCGCGGTTCGCGCGCCGCGGAGCGGGGGCGGTCCGTGGGGAGCTCCAGCAGTGGGGGGGCCCCGGCCAGGCGCTCGCGCCACCACGCCAGCTGCCGCTCCAGCGCGTCGCCCGCCAACCAGCTCCGCTGCCACACCGCGTAGTCCGCGTACTGCACCGGCAGCGGCGGCAGGGGCGAGGGATCGCCCCGGCGGAAGGCGCCGTAGAGCGCCGACAGCTCGCGGGTGAGCACACCCATGCTCCACCCGTCGGAGACGATGTGGTGCAGCGCCAGCAGCAGCACGTGCTCGTCTCCCCCCAGCCGCAGCAGCCGCGCGCGCAGCAGCGGCCCCCGCTCCAGGTCGAACGGCCGCCGCGCCTCCTCTTCCACCCACCGTCGCGCCTCCGCCTCCCGCGCCTCCCCCGCCAGACCGGCCAGGTCCACCACCGGCAGCGCCCCCGGCCCCGCCGGAAGCACGACCTGCACCGGCTCACCACCGGCCTCGGCGAAGACCGTGCGCAGCGACTCGTGCCGGCGGACGATCTCGGCGACGGTGCGCGCCAGCACCCGCGCGTCCAGCGGTCCGCGCAGGCGGAGCGCCAGGGGCAGGTTGTACGCGCTGCTCCCCGGCTCCAGCCGGTCGATGAACCACAGCCGCTGCTGCGCGAAGGAGAGCGGCAGCGGCGCGTCCCGCGGGACCCGCGCCAGCGGCGGAGCCGCGCTCCGCAGGGCCGCCCCCTCGCGGCGGGCGGCCTCGACGCGGGCCGCCAGCTCCGCCACCGTCTGCGCCTCGAAGAGCGCGCGCAGGGGGAGCTCCACCCCCAGCGCCGGGACGAGCCGGGCCATCACCCGGGTAGCGAGCAGGGAGTGGCCGCCCAGCTCGAAGAAGTTGTCGTGCGCGCCCACGCGCCCGATCCCCAGCACCTCGGCGAAGATCCCCGCCAGGATCTCCTCCGTGGGCGTCCGGGGCGGGACGTGCTCCGCGCCCGCAGCCGCGTCCGGGGCCGGGAGGGCCCCGGGGTCCAGCTTGCCGGTGGGGGTCAGCGGGAGCGCGTCCAGCAGCACGATGGCGGAGGGGACCATGTACTCCGGCAGCCGCGCGCGCAGCGCCGCGCGGAGCACCGGGACCAGTTCGCGCCGGTGCCGCCCCCGCTGCGGGTCGTTGCCGTACGACTCCCAGGAGCGAGCCTCCGCGGGCGCTCCCGGGAAAGCGGCGGCCCAGGTCCCGCCGCGTGGCTGGAAGAGCACGTCCAGGAACCCGGTCGCGGCAGGGCGGATCTCCACCTGGCGCCCCAGCTCCGCCGCCAGCGTCCACAGGGCCTCCGGGTCCACTCCCGGGGCCCCGTTCTCCGCCAGCGCGGCGCGGAGCCCCCCCGCCGTGGCGGGGGCGTCCGGCGCGTCCAGCAGCTCCAGGAGGCGGATGTCCCCCGCCAGTCGCGCGTTCGGCACCCCGAGCACCGCCAGCGGGGCCTCGGGCGCGGATTCCAGCCGGGCGCGCACTCCGGCGAGTCCAGGGCCATCTCCGCTCCATTCGAGCACGGGGGCGACGGGCCGGGGAGCGGCGTCCAGGTGCAGGACCACGTCGAAGCTGAAGCGGGACACCTCCATGGGGTGCGTTGCGCGCTTGGTCCGCACCGCCACCCTCCCGATCCGCGGGATGCGCCTGGGTAGCGCCGCGAACAGCTCCGGATCGATCGCCAGCTCCTGCTCTTCCGCGAGCGCGAGCCGGACGCGCGATCTTAGGTGTCCCAGTGGAGTCGCGTCGGGGGTGGGCGCCAGCTCCACCCGGGCATGGAACGCCCGCAGCAGCGGGAGGCTATGCACATCGCCGACGAAGATCCTCCCGCCGGGCCCGGTCGCCGCCGCCGCGCCCTCCAGCACCCGGAGCAGGTACTCGACGTCGGGGAAGTACTGCGCCACCGAGTTCAGGACTACCGTGTCGAAGCCGGCCCCCGCCAGCTCCGCCAGGTCGTCCGCGGCAGCCCGGCCCACCCGCACCTGGGGGAGCCCGGCGGCGGTCCGGCGCAGCTCGTCCACCGCGACGGCGGAGATGTCGGTGGCGTGGTAGAGCCGGACGTGGGGGGCCACGCGGAAGAGGACGAGCCCCGCCCCGCACCCGATCTCCAGCACGCGCTCCGGCTTCAGCGCCAGGATGCTCTCGGCGGTGCGCTCCACCCACTCCTGCATCTCCCCCGGCATCTCCTCCGGGGTGAGGTGGGGGTTCCACCCTACCCGGCCGAAGTCGGGGCCAGCGGGTCCTGCCTCCTCGTAGGTCTCGTCCCACACCTTCCGCCACGCCGCCACCTGTTCCAACTCGGCATCCCCCTCCTCCGGGACGACGTACGCCACCAGCGCCGGACCGCCCGGGGCGTCCTCGCGCACGGTCGCCGCCGCGGAGCGCACGCCGGGGTGCGCCAGGAGCGCGGCCTCCACCTCACCCGGCTCGATGCGCACCCCCCGCAGCTTGACCTGCCGGTCCACGCGCCCCAGGAACTCCAGCTCGCCGGAGGGGAGCCAGCGCGCACGGTCTCCCGTGCGGTACGCCCGCGCACCGCTGCGCGGCTCCGGCGCGAACGGGTCGGGGACGAAGCGCTCCGCGGTGAGGTCCGGCCGCCCCAGGTAGCCGCGCGCCACCCCAGCCCCCCCGACGTACAGCTCCCCCGGAACTCCCGCGGGGAGCGGATTGCCGCGCGGATCCAGCACGTACGCCCGTGCGTTCTCCACCGGCCGCCCGATGGGGGGCGCCTCCGCGGCCCCGGGCCGGCAGGGGTACCGGGTGGTGTAGACGACCGTCTCGGTGGGACCGTACATGTTGACCAGCCGCCGGCCGACCGACCATCGCGCCGCCACCTCGGCGGAGCAGCGCTCCCCGCCGGTGCTCACCGCGCGCAGCGCCGGGAAGTCGGCGTCCGGGAGCGACTCCAGCAGCGCCGGGGTAGCGACCCAGGTGTCGATGGCGTGCTCCCGCAGCAGCGCCGCGAGCGCCGGCGCGGCGAGCACGGTCTCCCGGTCGGCCACGTGCAGCTCCGCCCCCGCCAGCAGGGCGACGAACACCTCCAGCACGGAGGCGTCGAAGGAGAGCGAGGCGGCGTGCAGAACCCGGCTCCCCTCGCCGGTCCCGAAGTCCTCCAGCGCCGTCGCCAGCAGGTTCGCCGCGGCCCGATGCGAGACCATCACCCCCTTGGGAGTGCCGGTGGAGCCCGAGGTGTAGACGACGTACGCCAGTCCTTCGGGATCGGGGGACGGGGAGTGCGAGGGTGCGAGAGCGCGGGACTGCGCGGGCTCACCGTTCAGCAGAACCACGTCGCCCCCGAAGGCCGGCAGCCGGTCCGCCAGCCGCGCCTCGGTGAGGACGACCGACGCCCCGGAGTCCCGGAGCATGAAGGCCAGCCGCTCGGCCGGGTACGCCGGATCGAGCGGGACCCAGGCCCCCCCGGCCGTCAGCACGCCCAGGATCGCCGCCACCGCCCCGGCGCCCCGCTCCAGGCACACCCCCACGCGAACCTCCGGCCCCACCCCCCGGGCGCGGAGCCGCTCCGCCAGCCGGCCGGCGCGCGCCGCCAGCTCCCCGTAGGTGAGGGTGCCGCCGCGGTCCACCACGGCCACGGCGTCCGGGGCGAGCGCCGCGCGCTCCGCGAACCACTCGTGCAGGCAGACGTCCCGCCTCGGCTCGCGCGCGCCCGCGCCCCACCCCTCCACCACCTGCGCGCGCTCGCCGGGGGCGAGAAGGGGGAGGTCGGAGACGCGGCGCTCCGGGTGCGCGACGATCCCCTCCAGCAGCGCGCGGAAGTGCCCCACCATCCGCTCCACGGTGGCGGCGTCGAACAGCGCCGCGCGGAAGTCCACCTCCCCCACCAGCCGGCCCTCCTCCTCCACCACCACCAGTCCGAGGTCGAACGCCGTCTCCCCGGCTGCCTCCCAGAGCTCCTCCACCTCCAGCCCGCCCAGCCGGGGCGCCTGCCTCCCCCGGGCGCCGGAGAGCGAGAACACCACCTGGAAGAGCGGGGTGTGGGCCAGCGAGCGCTCCACCCGCAGCTCGTCCACCAGCCGCTCGAAGGGGACATCCTGGTGCGTCTGCGCCTCCAGCACGCGCTCCCGAGTCTGCGCCACCAGGGCGCGCGCCGCCGGGTCGCCCGACAGGTCGGCGCGCAGCACCAGGGTGTTGACGAAGAATCCGACCAGACCCTCGGTCTCCGCCCGGCCGCGGCCCGCGACCGGAGTGCCCACCAGCACGTCTTCCTGTCCGGCGTGGCGCGAGAGGAGCGCCTGGAAGCCAGCAAACACGGTCATGAACAGGGTGGCGCCCTCGCGCCGGGAGAGCCCGCGCAGCGCCCCGGCCAGCTCCCCCGGGAGGGCGAAACGGTGCGTGGCGCGCCGGCCGCCCGGCGTCCGGGGCCGCGGCCGGTCCGTGGGGAGCTCCAGGAGCGGCGGCGCTCCCGCCAGGCGCTCCCGCCAGTACGCCACCTGGCGCTCCAGCGTATCGCCGTGCAGCCAGGAGCGCTGCCACACCGCGTAGTCCGCGTACTGCAGCGCCGGGGCCGGCAGCGGCGAGGGCGCCCCGGCCGAGAACGCCGTGTAGAGCGCGTCCAGCTCGCGCAGGAGGACGCCCTTGCTCCACTCATCCGAGACCACGTGGTGCGTCGCCAGCGCCAGCAGGTGGTCCGCGTCGCCCAGGCGGAGCAGCTCCGCCGTGAAGAGCGGGCCCGACTCCAGGTCGAAGGGGCGCTCGACGGTCTCACGCGCCCGGCGCAGCACGCTTGCCTCGCGCTTCGCCTCCGGGAGCGCGGAC